>CAZPCG010000386.1:0-2750 GCA_964584875.1 uncultured Spirochaetota bacterium | reverse complement strand
GCTGGTAGAGACAAGTGAGGTAGCATAAGCCCTGGATGAGATTGCTTCGGCTTCGCCTCGCAATGACCATTAGTTGTTTGATTACCTGCCTTCTCCAGGTACTCATTTTCAGGATGGCCCAATTGGTAAAAAGCATGAGGCGCTATTTACTGCAGCAGCGCTCTTTCACCAAGCCGCTTCAGGAGCACCTCCTCAAGGGCCGGCTTGCCGTGGTCTCTGTACTCATAGCGGACTCGTACGGTGGGTTTGTTGATTGACAGTATCCGTGTGAGGTGAATGGGGGTTGCAAACACCACAAGGTCGCATTCAGCCCTGTTGATCGTGCGTTCCAGGTCCTGAATCTGACCGGGGCTGTAGCCCATAGCAGGGAGGACCGGGCCGATATGCGTGTACTTTCTGTACGCCTCTCTGATCGATCCGCATGCATAGGGCCTGGGGTCGACTATCTGCGAAGCACTGTAAGCCTCGGCTGCTATCTTTCCAGCTCCGTGCGGCATCTCCCCGTGTGTGAGGGTAGGTCCATCCTCGACAACGAGTACCCGCCTGCCTGCGATCCGTTCAGGGCTTGTGACAAGAACTTCCGAATCCGCCAGAATGATCTCAGCTGAGGGGTTGTGGCCCCGGATGTTCTTACTCACCTGTTTGACCCTGGCAGGTTCTGCTGTGTTCACCTTGTTGATGATGGCGATGTGAGCCATGAGAAGATTAGTTTCTCCAGGGTAATACAGAAGCTCGTGCCCGGCCCGGTGGGGGTCGAACAGGACGATGTGAACGTCGGGGAGGTAGAAGGGGGTATCGTTGTTCCCGCCGTCCCAAACGATTACATCGGCCTCCTTCTCAGCTTCCTTCAGGATGAGCCCGTAGTCGATCCCCGAGTAGACGGCAATGCCCAGGTCGACCAGGGGCTCGTACTCCTCCCGCTCCTCAATTGTGCAGCGGTGTTTTGTAAAATCGCCGTAGGTGGAGAAGCGCTGGAGCACCTGCCGTTTTAAATCGCCGTATGGCATCGGGTGACGGACAGCAACGACTCTACTGCCTGTTTTCCTTAAAATTTCGCATACCTTCCGGGTTGTCTGCGATTTCCCGCAGCCAGTTCTCACAGCGCACACAGCAACGACAGGCTTTCCTGACTTTAGCATTGTGTAGGTTGCGCCTATCAGGATAAAGTCGGCGCCTTCGGCCATTACCCGGGATGCCTTGTGCATGACTTCGATATGGGGAACATCGCTGTAGGAGAACACAACGAGGTCTATCCTGTTCTCCCTCACAAGCCTTGTGAGCTCTTCCTCGGGGAAGATGGGGATTCCCTCGGGGTAGAACTTCCCCGCAAGCTCAGGAGGGTACAACCTCCCCTCAATGGAGGGTATCTGTGCTGCGGTGAAGGCCAGGACCCTGTAGCGGGGGTTATCTCTGAAATAGACGTTGAAGTTGTGGAAGTCCCGCCCCGCTGCGCCCATTATGACGACCTTTTCGACCATACTTTACCCTTTTATTTCACTGTTTTCCTGTTCCTTCAAATCCACTTTTATTATACCAGATGGGTGAAGGAATATCGACAGATAAATGTAGCAGGGTAAAGAGGTTTGAGAAATTATTCAATATCCTGTGGTCATTGCGAGGAGCTGAAGGCGACGAAGCAATCTAAGTATTTGAGATTGCTTCGCTTCGCTCGCAATGACAACATTTGTAATATGTAAAACCCCAGGCTACTGAGCAATTACAGGTTTGACGTCAAACTTCAATTCACCTATATTTATACATCTTGAAAGGATGGAAAGACATGGCTCTTGACGTTGAAGGGCTCATGAACAGGGGGCTTGCTGGTATTACCCCCTACGTGGGTGGCAGCCACAGGGAAGAAGCGACAGCAAAGTACGGCGTGAAAGAGCCTGTGAAGATGAGCTCAAATGAAAACCCACTCGGTGTGTCTCCAAAGGCTTTTGAGCATGCGGCGAGAACCCTTTCTCAGGCAAACCTCTACCCCGAAGGTACGAGCAGGGTTCTGAGGGAACGGCTTGCAGAGATTCATGCCCTGAGCCCGGATAGCATCATCGTGGGGAACGGCGCCGATGAAATCATCTACTACACGGCGATGAGCATCATCAATGATGGCGACGAAGTGGTCATTCCATCGCTGACCTTTCCCATCTATGAGATAGCCTTCAGGATGATGAGGGCAAGGATCATTAAAAGCAAAATGAAGGGCTTTGTCATCGACCTTGAGGATATGCTGAATAAAATCTCAACCACAACGAAGTGTGTTGCCCTTTGCAATCCCAACAACCCCACCGGGCATGCGCTCGGCAGGGAAGAGGTGCGCAGCTTCGTCGAGAGAATACCCCCGGGTGTCATCATTCTCATGGACGAGGCGTACATGGATTTTGCGGACGCGGAAGCGTTTCCCGACTCCATCGAGATGTTCAGGGGGGGGCGAAGGAACCTCGTCATCGTGCGGACGCTGTCGAAGGCCTTCGGCCTTGCCGGCTTCAGGGTGGGATACGGCATAACGGATAATTCGATGGTGGCGCTCATGAACAGGATAAAGCTTCCCTTCAATGTGGGCCTCATTTCGCAGCATGCGGCGCTGGGGGCTCTTTCTGACAGGGAGTTCTTCAAGAAAACCCTGGAGAACACAAGGCGGGGGCGCTCTTTCATATACCATGCCCTGGAGAAGCTCGGGCTCCCCTACGTAAGTTCAAGCACTAACTTTGTTCTCATAGATACGGGTATGGATGCGGACCTGATAACCG
>CAZPCG010000385.1:0-2774 GCA_964584875.1 uncultured Spirochaetota bacterium | reverse complement strand
TTGCACCGGTCAACATGACCTCCCAGAGCTGCCGTACGACACATCTCGATAGCCCGCATCACCCGCCTTTGCTCTGGGCTCAGCACATTTTTTTCCCGATACCCTGGGCCATGGATACGGAAGATATCTGCTACCTCTAAAAGGGGCCTTGGCATTTATTTATTCTTGGTGATGGTGCCAGGCAGAGAGTCTAATGGGCTTTTGGTTTGGTGAATATCGTGTACAGCCACATGAGTATATCGTGCAGTGGATACCACGCTGCGATGGCCCAGGAGCAGCTGAATTTTTCGCAGATCTTCTCCTGCCTCAAGGAGGTGGGTAACAAAGGAGTGGCGCAGGGTATGGGGGGTGACGCGTTTTCTCAAACCCGAACCCAGATAAGCCTGGCGACACACCGTCCGGACAGTTCCTTGTGAAATGGGTCGATCAGGAATGCCTCCGGGAAAAAGCCAGTAAGAAGGACGATACCCTTTCCAATACTCTCGCAGCAGCTCAAGCAGGTTGGGGGAAAGTATGACATAGCGGTCTTTGCTTCCTTTCCCTTGATCGACCCGAATGGTCATCCGCTTACTATCGATATCTCTCACTTTAAGACGAGTAACTTCCGAGATACGTAACCCTGCACTGTAAGCTGTCACAAGAATGCAATGATACTTTATGCTTTCGACAGCCCCGAGAAACTGAACAACCTCCTCAGGGCTCAAAACCACCGGAAGCTTCTTCTCTCTTCGGGCATAGGGTATGTGCTCAATATTCCATTCGCGCTTGAGAGTGATCTTGTACAGGAATGGCAAAGCACAAACTGTAACGTTCAAAGTACTTGAAGACACCTTCTTTTCATTCAGCAGATACAGCTGATAGAGGCGAATCTCTTCAAGACCAAGGTTCTCAGGGGATGTTCTGAAATAATTGGCAAAAGCGGCTACCCTGTCGATGTACCGTTTTTGCGTGGTTTTGGATAGATTGCGGATCTGCATATCCCCGTACATACGTTGACGAAGATTTGTCATGGTAAACCTCCTTATTGAATGGATATGGGTTAATAATATCGAGTCTCAGTTGTTAAGTTTACCGATAACAAATCCATATTTGGGGGAGATAGATTAAGGTGGGCCAAATACCGCAAAGCGGTTTAGTTCAATTAATTTTCCCGTTCCGAGATTGTTTAGTATCATTCAAGATTCCCAAAACATGGAGGAATCTTGAATGGTCACAGATAGGCAAGTGAGGAGGTTGGTGAAGTTGGTGCAAAAGGGTAAAACAAAAGCTGCTGCTGCGGACAAGGCGGGGATGGATGAGAAGACAGCGCGTAAGTATCTGCGGCTTGGGAAGCTTCCAAGCGAGCTCGAGGTGGAACACACCTGGAGGACGAGGGAAGACCCATTTGTAGAGGTGTGGGAAGAGGTGAAAGGGAAACTGGAGGTATATCCAGGGACGGATGGAAGCGGAACTGAAGAAGAATAGGAAGAAGACAGCCAAAAAGAGTAAACCTAACTGAAAGGAGAGGTGGATATCCAATAAATAGTCCTTGCAGAAAATACCATATAATAAAAGAAAGTCCTTGTAGAAAATATTATCTTGGATAAGAAAGAACTTGCAAAAAATACCATATTTGGGTAATTTATTTTTATGAAACGTACTATTACCCAAGCATTGTTGCAATGGAAAAACAGCAGTAAGCGTAAGCCTTTGATTCTTAGGGGCGCCCGCCAGGTAGGTAAAACATACAGTCTGCTGGAATTCGGTAAAACATCCTTTCCACATTCCCACTATATCAACTTTGAGAAGGATGAAAGGGCCAGGGCCCTGTTTGAAAAAGACCTTGACCCGGCTCGCATTCTTAAAGAGTTGCAGTTCTACCTCGACACATCTATCTATAAACAGACCGATCTGGTCATATTAGATGAAATCCAGCACTGCCCGAGGGCTCTAACCGCGCTCAAATATTTCTGTGAACAAATGGCTGAGCTTGCCCTATGTGCTGCAGGCTCGCTTCTTGGCGTCTACCTTTCTGACGAATCATTTCCTGTGGGCAAGGTTACTCTTCTGGACCTATATCCCATGAATTTCATAGAATTCCTCGAAGGTATCGGGCAGCAGCGCCTGACAGAGCTGCTCAGTTCATATATTTTTTCCAATCCTCTGCCGAAAACAGCCCATGATCGATTATGGGACCTGTGGAAAATGTACCTCATAGTTGGGGGTTTGCCCGAAGTTGTTGCTGCTTATAGGGATGACATGGAAGACCAGTACAAGGCAGTCCAGGCGGTCCGGAGTCTGCAACGCGATCTTTTGGAGACATACATGGCGGATATCGCCAAACACTCCGGGAAGATCAATGCTCTTCATATAGAGCGGCTCTGGCGCAATATAACACATCAGCTGGCGCGCTCCCAGGACGGGTCGGCCTCCAAGTTCCGGTTTAAAGAGGCTGTGCCTGGAATACGCGGCTATGAGCGTCTGGCTTCTCCTATGAGCTGGCTGGAAAAGGCTGGTCTGATTTTGCGTACTTACATTGTGGAAAAATCGGAGATTCCTTTATCCGGTTTTACTAAGGAAAACCGGTTTAAACAATACTTTTTTGATGTTGGTTTGCTCGGTGCATTCAGCAGCATCGATCCTGCACGATTTCTGGAGTATGACATAAAAAATTACAAGGGGTATATTGCAGAAAATTTTGTGGCCCAGGAGCTACGGTCATCCAACATCCCGGTATTGTATTGCTGGTCAGGGAGAACATCTGAAGTTGAATTTCTACTCGAATCAGCAAAAGG
>CAZPCG010000384.1:0-2778 GCA_964584875.1 uncultured Spirochaetota bacterium | reverse complement strand
GTATCGAACCCGAAGGTGATGTCTGTCTCCCTTATATCGTTGTCGATCGTCTTCGGTATGCCAACGATGGGAACTCCATCCTGAAAAAGCCTGTGAGCTATGCCAAGCGTGCCGTCTCCACCAATGCACACGAGGCAGTCGATGCCGAGGCCCCTGATGCTGCTCAGAGCTTCCCGGGACCGGTCACTATACTCAATCTTGTCACCCTGTTTCACAGCATAGGAGTAGGGGTTTGCGATCTTCGAAGTTCCCAGTATCGTTCCCCCTGACGTCAATATCCCCGATACAGCATCGTAGTCCAGCTTTCGGTACCTGTTGCTCACAAGGCCATGGTAGCCGTCCTCGAAGCCGAAGACCTCCATGCCGTAATCATTGATGGCCTTCTTCGCAACAGCCCTGATCACGGCGTTTATGCCGGGACAGTCGCCACCCCCCGTGATAAGCGCAATTCTTGTTTTATTATTCAAGTTTTGCACCTTTAAAAAAGAATAATATGCCAATCAATAATATGGAAGATTCGATATTATCAAGCTTATCGGAATCGTTCTCTGCATTTAAATTATATATAGCTGCAAAAATAGAGTATAATTAGTTTCTGGTGAACGATTGGCATTTTTATGATACATCGATATTGTTGCTAAAATAAATACATAAATCTAAGAAGTTAGAAACTAATTATTGAGCTGGTGGAGGCAGATGAGAATCGTTATAGTAGAAGATGATTCAAAGATAGCCTCGTTCATAATAAAAGGGTTCAGGGAGGCAGGCTACGCTGCAGACCATGTGACCAGTGCTGAAGAGGCCCTAAGCCTCGTCCAGTTCACTCCATACGATGCTGCAGTCATCGATATCATGCTTCCAGGGATGGACGGCCTCAGCTTGATCGAGGAGATGCGCCGTAAAAGGATCAACGCGCCCGTGATCATCCTCAGTGCGAAGCACACCGTCGACGACAGGATCAGGGGGTTGAAAGCCGGGGGAGATGACTACCTCGTCAAGCCCTTCTCCTTCTCAGAGCTTTTAATGCGCGTCCATGCACTTCTCCGCAGGGCAAGCATGGCTCCATCCCCGGTGAAGCTTGTGGTGGGTGACCTATCCATGGACCTGCTTACAAGGGAGGTCAGGCGCGGTGAGGTGGCGATCGATCTCCAGCCCCGGGAATTTGCGCTCCTGGAGTTCATGGTGAGGAACGCCGGGCATGTCCTGTCGAAGACGGCCATACTGGAGCATGTCTGGGACTATCACTTCGATCCCCAGACAAATGTAGTTGATGTTCTGGTCTCAAGGCTCAGGAGCAAGATCGACCGGGATTTTCAAAAGAAGCTGATTCACACAATACGCGGGGTGGGGTATGTTCTCAAGGTTCCTTAAACGGATCAACTTCCGCCTGGCAGCCATATTTTCAGCACTGTTTATAGTTACCTCTCTCACGCTCTTCAGCGCTATTTATGTCATTCTCTCAACCTCTCTGAGACGGGAGGATCACGAGTTCGTCAGGCTCAAGCTCCTGGAGCTCTGGGCTCAGTACCGGATTGGAGGGGTTGATCGGTTGCGGGGAGAGGTAACGCTTGAGAAGGTGCTCGGGGAAAAGAAGGTCTTTCTGGTTCGGGTTGCAGACCCGTGGAACAACACCCTCTTCATCCTGGCTCCTGGTTTACTGCTGGGCTCCGACATTGAAAGGCTCAAAGGGGCTGCTTTGCGGGGGGAGGTGGCTCTGATTCCCATCAGCGTGCACGGAGAAAAGTGGGATATCGAAGTCGGCTCCCTTGGACTTTCCGACGGTAGTTTACTACAGGTGGGCATAACCATTTCAGAAAGGGAGAGGGTGCTGAAGAGGTTCAGAGAAATTTTTGGGCTGACTATGTTGCCGCTTGTTGTGCTGGGCTTTCTCGGTGGAGCGCTCCTCTCAAACCGCTCTCTCAGTCCCATCCAGAGGCTGATCGACACTATCAGAGCAGTGCTCGGTACAGGGAAGATACGTGAACGGGTACCCTCTACAGGCCGGGGCGACGAGCTCGATCAGCTTGTGGGCCTTTTCAACAAAATGCTCGAAAAGATCGAACTGCTTGTGAACGGGATGAGGGGGGCACTTGACACCGTTGCACATGACCTGCGCACCCCGATGACCCGCCTCCGGGGAACGGCCGAAGGGGCTCTCCGGGGACCTGCAAGCATTGAGGAATACCGGGAAGCGCTTGCTGAGTGCATGGAGGAATCGGAGCAGATCCTCACCATGCTCAACAGCCTCATGGACATCTCAGAGGCCGAAACGGGGGTCATCAGGCTGAATAAAAAGATGACCGATCTGGCGCCGCTTATCCTGGATATCGCAGAGCTCTACTCATATGTAGCTGAGGAGAAGAACATAGGGGTGGTGACGAATGTGCCTGGGGAGTTCAAAGTACCGGTCGATGCAAGCCGCTTACGCCAGGTTATAGCAAACCTGCTTGACAACGCTGTAAAGTATACACCGGAAGGTGGAAGGGTGACCATCGAAGCTGGAATCAGGGAGGGACGTGCTTTCATTGCCGTGGAGGACACGGGAATGGGAATTGAGGAGCATGAGCTTCCCAGCATATGGGAACGCCTGTACCGTGGCGTCCAAAGCCGCTCGAACCCGGGCCTGGGCCTTGGTTTGAGCTTCGTCAAAGCCATAGTACGCTCACATGGCGGCGATGTGACGGTTTCGAGCGAGCCCGGGAGAGGTTCGAGGTTCTCCATCTTCCTCCCTATCGGTTATTAATATAAACGCATTTTCTATTTTTACATGTCATTGCG
>CAZPCG010000383.1:0-2784 GCA_964584875.1 uncultured Spirochaetota bacterium | reverse complement strand
AAGAGGTCCTCTTTGTCCTTGAAGTAGAGATAGAGAGTCCCTTTTCCGATACCGGCCTCCTGGGCCACCTCATCCACCGCTGCAGGCGTATACCCCTTGCGGGAGAAGATCTTGAGGGCCGCCTGCATGATGCGCTTCCGCTTCTCCTCTCTGCGGTTGTTCTTAGCCATCCCTTACATTCCACTGTATAAAATGACTGACCGTTCAGTCATAAATAATAGCTTTGTTTTTTCAACCGGTCAATAAATTTTATTACATATTTACAAATCCCCTGTTCATGATGTATTTTAAACCGGTATAACCGGCGGGGAGATTCTTCCGATGGGACTTTTTAAGGTCGATTTGTTCCAGACCCCCAAACTCTACTTTTATCGCAACGTACTGCGCTTCCTCCAGCCATTCTACGTGCGGTTCTTCCGCCTCCATGGAGTTGGAAGGGAGAACCTCCCCAAAGATGGACCCTGCCTCATCGTCGCAAATCACAGCCACCTCCTGGACCCCTTCTTCATCGGCGCCATTATAAGGCGGCCGGTATTCCAGATGGCTTCAAACGAGTTTTTTCGAAAGCCCCTCATGAAGAGGTTCATGTGGGCGATGGGGGCTTTCCCGCGAAAGAAGGGATTCGTCGACTTCAAATCGATCAAGTATGCGATACAGCTTGTGAAAAGGGGCTTCCCCCTGATCATCTACCCTGAAGGCGGCAGAAACTGGGATGGGGAAACCCTCCCGATACTGAAATCGACGGCCAAGCTGGTGAAACTACTCGATGTTCCAGTTGTCACAGTGGTATCGAAAGGGAATTACCTTGCCTTTCCCCGCTGGGCTGACCGCAGACGCAAAAGCCCCATCATGATACACTTCTCAAAACCTTTCAAGTTCAACCGCTCTACCCCTGATTCTGAGATCATCGATTACATACAGAAAGGCATCTACAACGACGACAACTACACGCAAGTGGATAGAATACGGGGAAAAAACCCCGCTCAGGGGCTCACCCGCCTGCTGTGGCGGTGCCCCTCCTGCAGGGAAATGGAGGCGCTTTCGGAAAAGGATGGTATTTACCTGCTCTGCACCAGATGCGGCAGGGAGTGGGAGGTGAACCTGCACTGCTACATGAGGGAGGAGGGAACGGCCGGCTGGCGCCCAATCAAGGAGTTTGCCGATCTAATGTTCCGGGAGGATGAGATCAAGCCCCTGAGTGAAGGTTTCATCCACCGTTCAATTGCAAGGGAGAAGGTCTACCTCCAGTCGGGCACCATCACCCTCTACCATGAACCCTCCTACCCTCTGCTTGAGAAGGTCGCCGAGGGGAAGCTCGCCCTGACGGAAAAAGGGCTCACCTTCGTAAGCCATGATTCGGGGAAGGAGTTCACATACCGCTTTGAAGACATCCGCGGCAGGTCGACGGAGCGCAACATGATATTTCAGATTATCCTCGATGAGGACACCGCCAGATTCGAGATGTTGAACGAAAGCTGTTACAAATGGGAGATAATCTACGACCACATCCGCAAACAGGGCGGCTACCGGGATGAGGAGTAAGAGGAAAGGACGGAAATAAAAAATTGGCTCATTCGGATAAAGAGACTTACGAAGCAATCCCTGAAACCGGCGCTTTCAACCCCTGAGAACCGTTCTGCCAACCGGTACACCAAGCTTCTTCAGTTTCTCCATCCTTTTGTATATCCTGTAGGCCCTTGCGGCATGGTAGTAGCTCCCCGCACCGTGATAACCGCTCTCAAGGTCTGCCCTGAACAGCTCCAGGAGGTTTGGGAAGTATGGAGATGAGAATATCTGTTTTAGCCTGGAGTCAGGAAGCCTGTCAACCGATGTGAGCATCATGTGGTTTTCAACGAGAAACAGCACCTCCCTCCTGTCTTCTTCAAGAAAGTGGAACCGGCGAAGGACCCTCTCTGCAATCAGGCGACTTGCGGATGAGTGTTTGGGAAATCTGAGCACACTTCTACCGCTCATCGTAACTGCCTTTCCCGTGTCATGGAGCAGTATTGCCATCATGAGGTTTTTGTTGGGCTTCTTCACACAGTTCAGGCACTGGAAGGTGTGCCAGAAGGCATTGCCCTCTGGATGGTGGTCTTTGTCCTGAACCACCCTACGTAAACCGGTGACCTCGGGCAAAAGCCTATCCAGAACACCCCATTCGTGCAGAAGGGTGAGGGCCCTCCCCGCCCTTCTTGAAACGAGGATGTCCAAAAAATCGGAGGCTATTCCATCACTGACGCTCCCATAGAAATCACTGACCTCCTTCTGGCTGAGGCAGCCCAGCAGATCTTCATCGATATCAAAGCCGGTCTGGGTGAAAACCCTTGCCGTATCCAGAGCTAGAGTAGGAATCTTATTGAAGGCTTTTTGAGGTGGCTCGATCGTCCGTATCAATCCCCTCCTGAGCTCATGGTATGCGTCGAGGGGATCGTAGAATACCTCCTTGTGTATGTCATAAAAAAACCCGTGAACCCTGAACAGCTCCCCGCTGAGCGCCCTTCTCATTGCGACCTTCTCAGGCTCGCCATAGCCTGGAATATACACGGAGCTGTGGTCCGGATAGTCGCAGGTGTAGAAGCAAACCGGCGCTTCATCCCATACAAGGTAGGCATGCTCCCTCCTGTTCTTCCTGAAAACGATGTTCGGGAAAAGCTTTGCAAGCTGGAAGAGGTCGGCACCGGTCAATACATGAATTGCACAGGGGGGTCTTCGCAAGAGCATGTCTCTTGCAGTTTCCGATGCATAGCAGGCCCAGAAACCGTTTGAAACCAGGTACTGCCCAAC
>CAZPCG010000382.1:0-2803 GCA_964584875.1 uncultured Spirochaetota bacterium | reverse complement strand
GGTAATGTGGTGGTCATCAACTCGATAAACAATGCCTGGGTTGAAACACTATCGAGAGCCGTAACCGTCGCCATGGGCCTGAGCTCAATGATAGGGCTCTATGTGATGAAGGGGAGCGTGGTGAAAAAGTCTGCTGTGAGGGGCACCATCTCCCTTGCCATTGAAATAGGTAAGCGAATAATACAGGCGTATCGAAGCAAGGTGAGCCCTGTAGACTCGATACTAGAGGTCACCAGGGGGTACCGGCTTTTCGAGGGGAAGGTTGTTGATGTGCAGAGGGACCTCACCACGGGGTTTGTGAGAGGAAATGCGCTCTTTGAGGGAATCGATTCCTTTAAGGGATCTGCCTTCAGACTCGAATTCCAGAACGAGTATCTTGTTGGGTTCAGGGATGAGAAACCGTCGGTTATGGTTCCCGATCTCATCACCTCGCTTGACAGGGAGACGGGCAACCCGATCACCACAGAACATTTAAGATACGGCCAGCGGATCGTTATCATCGGCATGCCCTGTGTCCCCGTGTGGAGGACGCCAAGGGGTCTTGAGCAGGTTGGCCCGCGGTACTTCAAGTATGACATCGATTATACGCCGATCGAAGAACTTGCAGAAAGGAGCTCGTGATGGAATACCGTCTGGGTATTGATGTGGGTGGAACGAACACGGATGCGGTCATCCTGGATGTCGGGGACAGGGTGGTTTCAAAGAGCAAGCGTCCCACAACAAGAGATGTTTCTACCGGGATCAAAGAGGCAGTTGATGCAGTTCTGCAGGAGAGCAGGGTGGAACCCTCTGAGATCGTTTATTCGATGCTTGGAACCACCCATTCGACCAACGCCATCGTTGAAAGAAAGGGGCTTGAGAAAGTGGGGATTATCCGGCTTGGGGCTCCCTCCGGGCTGGCTGTCCCGCCCTTTCTGGACTGGCCAAAGGACATGCTCAGCCATATCGGTCAGGTACACAGCATTGTTAATGGAGGGTATGAATACAACGGAGCTTTACTCTCTGCTCCTGACATGGATGAGATCCGGAAGGCGCTTGAGTCAATGAGGAGGGAGGGCATAGGTGCGCTTGCCGTTTCATGCGTCTTTTCCCCTGTGAACAGCGAGCAGGAGCTGCTGGTGAGAGAAATTGCCCGGGAGGTCTTTGGCAGGGATTTTCCGGTATCCCTTTCGAGCGAGATCGGAAGCATCGGTCTGCTTGAAAGGGAGAATGCCACAATACTCAATGCGGCAATCTCGAGGATAGCGGCTGCAGCATACAGCTCCTTCAAGAACGTGCTGATGGGTCACGGTGTCGATGCCGATATGTACATAACGCAGAATGACGGAACACTCATGTCGGTAGACTACGCATGCCGCTATCCGGTATTCACCATCGCCTCGGGGCCAACCAACTCACTGCGTGGGGCGGCCTTCCTCTCGAAGATCGGCGATGCGGTGGTGGTAGATGTCGGGGGTACAACAACGGATGTGGGGATTCTCAGATGCGGTTTTCCCCGCGAATCAACATCGGCTGTTGAAATCGGAGGGGTGAGGACGAACTTCAGAATGCCAGACCTCATATCCATAGGCCTGGGCGGGGGCTCCCTCGTCAGGGAAGAGGATGGTGATGTAAAGGTCGGGCCTGGATCGGTCGGCTACAGGATCACCCGGGAAGCGCTTGTCTTCGGCGGAAAAACCCTCACGGCAACTGACTGTGCTGTTGCCACCGGGCTTGCCTCCCTCGGTGACAGGGGAAGGGTTGGGAACATCGGGCCAACAATTGCCCGAAAGGCATGCACACGAATACGGGAGACGGTCGAAGAGGTCATTGACAGGATGAAAACAACCTCTGAGGATGTGCCGGTCGTGATTGTCGGTGGAGGCAGCATCCTGCTTCCTGAAAAGCTTCGCGGTGCAAGCAGCGTCTTCAGGCCGGATCACTTCGATGTTGCCAATGCCATTGGTGCCGCCATTTCACAGATATCGGGAAGCATCGATGGGGTGTTCGATGTTGCGGCGAAGGGCAGGGATGCCGTCATTGAAGAGGTGAAAGAGGCAGCACTGAAGGAAGCCATCAAAGCCGGCGCTGCTGAAGGAAGTGTTGAGATAGTGGAGCTTGAAGAAATTCCCCTCGCCTATCTTCCATCAAACGCGGTTCGGTTCAGGGTGAAGGCGGTGGGAAGCTTAAGTAAGAAGGGTACTGGGGGGGATGGCACTTGACGGAGAGGTGGAGAAGGGGTGATAATGGAGGGAAGGGTGTTCCTGCATTTTTTCAAAAAATCTCCTGAGGGATAAGACAGAGACGGGTGAGCGGATGAGAGGGTTTTCTATTCGATTCAAGATAACATCGGTCATCATTCTTTCTCTCTTTCTCACGACACTGGTGATCCTTTACATATCCACCATTAATCAGAAAAAAGGCCTCAAGGAAGCCTCTGAGCGAACCCTCTCCACAAGCGCGGCTTTGCTGAATGTCAGCATACGAAGCCTCATGCTGAGCGGCGAGGCTCCCATTGCGGTGCAGACTATGGACAATTTGAAGAACATTCAGGGCATAGAGGAGCTTGAGTTATTCAGGACGGATGGCACGAGGGCCTTTCATGATCATGCGACCCTTGAAAAAGTAAACAGGAATCTCGGGAATAACGTCTTTGAGAAAACCGAAAGGCTTGCATTCAGTTCCATGGTTAGCGATGTTTTCCGGGATGTGCTTGCTTCGAACGCTCCGAAGAGGGTAGAATTGAGGGATGTGAGGGCGATGGAGTACTACTACCCGGTCATCAATTCCCCTGAATGCATGAAGTGTCACGGCTCCGACCACC
>CAZPCG010000381.1:0-2812 GCA_964584875.1 uncultured Spirochaetota bacterium | reverse complement strand
CTTGTATATTAAACCACAGTTATGGAGCATCCCCAATGAAAAGTTACCTGAACATTTTTAAAGCCCTCGGCGATGAGAACAGAGTTCGTATCCTGCTGGCTTCGTGACCGCAGGGTCATATCGCACATCACGCGGGAAATCTGTGCGTTAAAACTAAAAGAGAAACAGCGAAGCTCGCTTAATTGAAGGAGAGTTCTCAGATACGAAGGCAGTTTGTTTATTAGATAAACCTTCCCATATAAGTAAAACACACAGCAATCTCGGGGTTTCGGTCTAAATACCCTGCCGCATTTCCCACATTTGAAAAGAATACACATGAATCTGTCGGCATGGGTTCTTTTTTTGTAAATCTGCAATTCGGGCACGTAAGTAACGAATGAGGCGCGTCCCCCCTCCTTCTTTTAATCTTCACCTCCCCATTAAGAATTTTCAGAATTTATCCACTGTTTATACTGCGTTTATTGTACGCATCTATTAAAAGGATATATTTGGAAACAGCTTTTTTACACAGCTTCACATCAATTCGAATGACATCCAAGCTTCGTACGGGAGAGAAGAGGTATGAAAAAGAGTGGAATGTTGAAAGTGATTATTTTTCTTTTTGCATTTTTCGTCGGCACGGCAGTTGCTTATTCAGAAAAGCTGGAGCTCACCGTGGAGGAGGCGGTTGCCGTCGGTCTGGAGAACAGCAGGGGAATCAAGGCGAAGCAGCTCGCCGTGCAGTCAGCCAAGCAGGGCGTTCGCTCCGCGGAATCCTCGCTTTATCCCAATGTGTCCCTCAGCGCAAATTACGCCCATATCTTCGAGCCGTATAAAACGACCGTTGGGGGTACAACCTACTATACATCTCCCCAGGACCCGATCGCTGTATCGACCAACCTGAGCCAGGTCATCACCTCCTTCGGAAAGGTGAAGAATGAGGTGCGACTCGCGGAAATGAGCGTATCGGGAGCAAGGCTGAGTCTCGATGAGGAAAAAAGAGCGCTTTCCATATCGATACGGCGGGCATTCTACAACTATATACTCGCAGTCGAGGTGCTGAAAGTACAGGAGCAGGCCCTCTCGTACAAGGAGGATGTGCTTGCGACCGCACGGGAGAGATACGAGGCCGGTCTCGTTCCGGACTATGAAGTGCTCAGAGCCGAAACCGACCTCGAAAGTTTCAGACCTAACTTAATGGCCGCGCAGAAGCAGGTAGAGTTTAACCTCCTTGCGGTCGTCGACCTTTTAGGCTTAAAGGAGGATGACAAGGTCAGTGTGGTGCTCATTGGGACGCTTGAAGAGGAGTACCCGCCGTTGAACAAGGAAGATCTCGTACAAAAAACCCTTTCGAATAATTACAACCTCAGCCAGTACAGGCAGTCCATCGCCCTGCAGAAAATCCAAAATGATCTGAAAAGGAAGGAGAAGGTGCCCAACGTTTCAGGGGTTGCGAGCTATTCTCTCTCAAGCGGCGTCGACGCTTCGACAGGTGAACCGTTATACTGGGGAAAAGGCTCGTGGGACGGATATCTCTCCATCGGCATTCAGGTTGATATGCCGCTCTCCAGCCTCTTTCCCTGGAGCGGTGAGGATGCCGCTATAAAACAGGGGAAACTAGATCTCGAAAAACTCGGATACGGGCTTGAATCGCTGGAAAGCAGCACGAAGATCGCCCTTGAAAACCTTATGATAACTATAGAGCATCAGAGGTCCCTGATCGCTTCCAATAAAAAAGCGGTTTCACTCGCGCAAAAGCTCTATAGCTCGGCGAAAGAGCGGTACAGCAACGGTCTCATTACGAGCCTCGAGCTCCAGGATAACCAGGCGCAGCTCAACGACGCGCAGCTTGGATACCTTCAGGCGGTATACAATTATAAAGCGGCACTGTTCGACCTGATGGATGCGGTGGGTGTGGATACCCTGTGAGCGGAAAGAACGCTTTTATTACACAAAAAGGAACAGGAGGAAAAAAATAGATGAAGAGGAAAGGGAAGATCGCACTGTTTGCAATACTGGGAGTGGTAATCATCCTCATCGGGGCGGGAGTCGGGCTCCGCTTGTCAGGTTTTCCCGGGACCGGCGGAAGGCCAACAGGCAAAACGAGCGGGATGGGGCAGAGCTCCTTCGGCGCAAGGGAAGAAACAGTGACCCCTGTGAACGTTACTACTGCTTCCTTCAGTATGCTCGAGGACTATATCAAGGTAAACGGTGACGTAGTTGCCGAGACCAGGGTGTACGTATACCCGGATATCTCCGGCAAAGTCACCAGTATAATGGTTAGTGTAGGCGAGAGTATGATAAAGGACCAGGTTGTGGCTATGATAGATCCCTCTAAACCAGGCAGCAAGTATGTGGAGAGTCCGGTTAAAGCCCCTATCGCGGGGACTGTTACAGGTATACCGGTGATGCTTGGGGCGACTGTTTCTTCATCCACACCGATTATTGAACTCGGGAGTCTTAACCGTCTCCAGATAGAGACTTCGATTCCGGAGCGATTTGTAGGAAAGATCGTTGTTGGCAGAAAGGCAGAGCTCTCCTTCGATGCCTATCCAGGCAAAACCTTTAACGCGAAGGTGGTAGAGATGAGCCCCGCACTCGATCCAGTTTCAAGGAGCTTGGAGATCAAGCTCGAATTCAGCGATCCCGGACGGCTTGTCAAGGCTGGCATGTTCGCTAAGATAAACCTCACCACAGAGGTGAGGGAAAAGGTGTTGACCGTGCCATCAGACAGTGTGATAAGCAGAAGCGGCAGAGAGGTCGTTTTCGTCCTTGGAAAGAACTCGAAAGCAATGGAGCGTGAGGTTGTGACTGGCCTTACAGTAGATGGCGT
>CAZPCG010000380.1:0-2841 GCA_964584875.1 uncultured Spirochaetota bacterium | reverse complement strand
ATGAGGATGAGATAATGAACAAGCTGCAATCCCTCCTTGGGGCCGGGGAGGGAACCTACCGGTCGATACTCATGACCTATCAGTCGGGGCTCACCCCAACCCTCCAGCAGTTGAAAGGCAGCTTTCCTGAAACTCTCCAGTCCCTGGGAGATATACTCAGGAAATCGGTGCTCGAAACAGATGGGGTTTCTGTCGATGGGTTCAGAGATATGATCGAGCGAAATTACGATGAACACTTCAGCCACTGGGATCCTGTAACAAATCTTCCAGAGAGGGGAAGGGGAGTGCAGAACCCATATACGAAGAGCGTCGGCCTGATCCTTGCTGCTTACTATGAAAAAGAGAGGACGCAACTGAAGCTCGAAGAAGCCCTCGATTATGAGGCGCGGGTGGATAGCCTTCTCGGCCAGATGAAGGAGCTTACAGGTGAGATCGGGAAAAAGGAGGTTTACCTCGCACAGCACAGGGATGCTTACGAGGCAGCCGGTGAGCGGCGGCTTACACTTGCCCAGCTTGAAGCCGTCAGGGCTCGCACAGCTGATCTAAAAGATGCAAACAAAAACTGGCCCGTGCTCGATGCAAGGGTGACCGGGATAACCGCACGGCTTCCCGAGCTTGAGGCACGTGAGAGGGAGCTGAGGGATGAGAGTGACAAAGCCCAGAAGGAGGAAAAAGGCATAGGCCTGCGCAAGCAGTACCACAGGGTAATTGAAGTAAAGAAACTCCTTGAAAATGCTGAAATCGAGCTCTCAAAAGTAAAGAAGCTTACAGGGGATGACTTCGAGAAACTTGAGGGAGCCCGAGCACACATTGAGCTGCTCAAAACGAGGCAGCATGCTGGAAGGTTGAGCATGGCGATTCATGCAAAAAGAGATCTCATCCTGTCGGTAGAAAAAGACGGGGAAAAGGCCCGCATGCGGGATTACAAGGGGGGTGAGGTGCAAAACCTCGAGGCCGATGGGAGATTAAAACTGGAACACCACGACTGGACGATAGAGGTTCACTCGGGGAGAGGGATAGCAGGGGAGGGTGAGGAAGAGGTAAGTCTCAATGAGGCCCAGGACCATCTGCAGAGGCTGTGCGCCCAGTTTGGCATTGACAACCCCTCAGATGCAAAGGAGCTTAACCGGGTCTACGAGGAAAAGCTGCAGGCTGTAAAAAGCCTCAGGGAGCGGTTTAAAAGCGAGCTTGGTGATAGCATCCTGGAGGAGCTTGAATCCAGGATCAGGGAGCTTGGACCCGGAAAGGAGACAAGGGCACTCTCTGATATTGTTACCGAGCTTACGGATCTGCAGGGCAACCTAAACCAGATGAGGAGGGAACTGCAGGAATCGCAGGAGCGGGTTGATCGGTACAAAGGCAGCTACGGGAGCCAGGATCAACTCCTGTTGAAGGTCGCCGAAGCGGTTCAGAGGGAAAGGGAGCTTGAAGAATCGCTAGGAAAGCTCCCTCCTCTGCCGGAGGGAGTTGAGGATGCAGAGAGTTTTATTGAAGAGTACGGGAGAATGGCGAAGGAGATGGAGGGGCTTCGGGAGCAGCAGAATGAACTCAAGGTAAAGCTTGCACGCCTTGAGGGGGAGGCTCCCGATGTATCACCGGAAGAGTTAAAACAAATCGCCGCCGGGGCCGAGCAACATTTCAACGCCTCACTGAGGAGGGGTGGTGCGATTGAAAGGATCAGGAAACTTGCTTCACAGCTCGTTGAAGAGCTTGACCGTTCCACCTATCATGATCTGGAGCGGAAGCTTGCCCATTACATTTCGATCCTCACCGGCAGCAGGTACGAGCGCATCGATATGGAGGAGAGCCTTCCCCGGGGCTTTGTAAGAGGCGACGGTGCGCTTCTCCCCGTCGAGCTGCTCTCCACAGGCACGATGGATGTGCTTGCCCTCTCCCTTCGTCTTACAATGGCAGAATACTTTCTGCAGAATTTTGAGGGGTTCATGATTATGGATGACCCGCTCGTAAACCTCGACCCTGACCGCCAGAAGCTTGCATCGGAAGTAATCATGTCCTTCGCAAGGGAGCATCAACTGCTGCTCTTCACCTGCCATCCTTCCCACGCAGAGCTTTTGGGGGGTAATCTAATAAGGCTCTAGCTCTAAAAGCGCGTTCCTAATACAAACACATTAAGTAAATTGTCATTGCGAGGAGGTCGGTACGACCGACGAAGCAATCTAAAGGTTATGAAGCGAGATTGCCTCGTTCCCTCTGGTCGCTCGCAATGACAATGTAAAAAATCGTCATTGCCCCTGATCAGCATCTCCCATGCGCGGGCAACGTGCCTGATGTCGTAGAGCTCTCTCACCTCCCTCAAGCCCCTCTGCTTCAGCTCTGCGCGAAGATGAGGGTCACCTGCGGCCTTCACCAACACCCGTGCAGCTTCATCAGGGTCAGCCCACAGGAGTTTTGTTTTGCCCTCCATGTTGGTGGTGTACCTCGATATGATGAGATCCTCGTAGGGGACGATTTCTCCCGGGCCCTGAATGGGCAGCGCAGCTACGGGAAGTCCGCCGGCCATCGCCTCAATTACAGGAACGCAGAAACCCTCCCACTCGGATAGATTCATGTAAACATCCATAGCGCCGTACAGGCGGCAAAGATCAGATTCAGGTATATCTCCCTCAATCACCCTGAGCCGCTTCAGTATTCCCATTTTCTTTGCAAGCTCCTCAATATCGATGCCGTCCCGTGAGACCCTCCTGTCCATCTTTATGATGAGAAAGGCATCCCCGTGCCTTTTGAAAAAAAGGGCAAAGGACTCCATAAGCCTGTCAAATCTCTTTCGCGGTGAATTTGCTCCAACAGTTCCCACCACAAACCCCTCCCCCACACCGAGCC
>CAZPCG010000379.1:0-2841 GCA_964584875.1 uncultured Spirochaetota bacterium | reverse complement strand
GGTGATGGTGAGAAGGCGCTTGTAACCGATACGGTCGGCTTCATCAAGCGGCTCCCCCATACCCTTATTGCTTCCTTCAGGTCGACCCTCGAAGAGATGAAAGAGGCCGACATACTGCTACACGTTGTCGATATCGCAAGCGACGATGTCATCGATAGAATAGCGGCGGTGAACGACGTGCTGAATGAGATAGCGGCTGATAATCTTCCCGTGCTATACGTATTTAACAAGGTCGACCTGCTAGGCTCAAGGGATGTGAAGGCATCGCTTTTGAGCAGGTATCCGAACCATGTGATTGTTTCAGCAAAAACAGGGGAAGGGCTCGATGTGCTGAGACTAAAGCTTTTGGGGTTTTTCAGGGAGCTTATTCTGCAGAGAACTGCGGCACCGGGGCCCAAATCACCGAGCTATATGCTTGCCGGATATGTCGACTGATGCGACAATTCATCCGTACTGCCTCTACCACCCTTTCATTTGCGCAGAAGTTGTCCCTCCTTTTCATTCTCTGCTCCCTCGTGGTGTCTGTGAGTGAGCGGTTTCTATCCCGTCAGGGGTTCCTTCTTCTCGCTGTCACAGCTGCATGTGCAGCGATTTTAATCATCCTTCCTTTTGGAATCCTCTCAGGTGCAAGGGCTCGAAGGTTTTTGTTTGGGGCCCTCGGGCTCCTTGCCATGGGCTACACCTTCTACCGGGGTGTTCCCACGCCTTATCAATACGGAAAGCAGGTAAAAGTGCGGTTGAGATTAACCTCTTATCCCGAGGTAAGCAGGCGCGGATTGAGATATACAGGAGTGATAGAGGGGATGCTTTCAAGCGGGCAGGGATCGGCGGAGAGCGTTGAAAGTTTTGGGCGCATGGGGAAGGTTCTGGTAGGCCTTCCCTTTCCGAAGAAGAGGATTGAGAGGGGATACACCATACAGGCAGATGGGCTTTTCTTTCCTCTCCCCTATGATAAGGATGAGGGCTACGCAAGGTATCTTCACTCAAGCGGCATCACGGCGCTTTTCGAGGGGTATTCAGGCAGCGTGGAGGTATTGAAAAAGCCTTCCCCCCTATCACCAATTCCGATGGCGAGCCGTCTGAAGCGCTACATCGAAAATACCAATGAGAGGCTTCTTCCATTTCCACAAAGCGTTTTTGCAACGGCATTGCTCACCGGAAACCGGGAGAGGCTGCCACGGCCCGTTGCCGGGCTATTCAAAAGAAGTGGAACAATGCACATCCTCGCCGTCTCAGGGCTTCACGTAGGCTTCCTCAGCGCATTTCTGCTTCTCCTCCTCAACCTGCTCCGTCTCAGGAGGAACATCACCTATGCCCTGCTGTGTCTCTTCATAGTCTTTTTCATGATCTTCATCGGGGAACGCCCATCGGTGAGGAGGGCTTCCCTCATGGCTCTCTTCGGGATTGCCTGCTACCTCTTCGACAGAGACAGGGACTACATCAATGTGCTTGCCCTCTCCTTTACAGTTCTATGGATTGTAAACCCCGCATCTCTCTTCAACCCGGGATTCCTCCTGTCTTTCTGCGCAACCTTCGGGATACTCCTCCTCGTCCCGACGCTCCACAGGTGGCTCCGACGCCACATGCCTTCTTTTCTTGCAGCTTCCCTTGCAACAAGCCTCGCCGTGCAAATTTACCTGTTCCCGGTGCTCGCATCAATCTTCGGCTCTTTCCCATATGTAAACCTGGTTGCCAACATCCCGATTGTTCCGCTTACCGGAATTTCCCTCGCCGTGGAGGTGCTCACACTCCTCCTCTATCCGGTATTTCTGCCCCTTGGGATTATAGCAGCCGAGGTGAATACAGTGGTGATCTCCACCATCATCAGGCTGGCATGGCTGTTTGCGAAGGTCCCTCCCCTTGAAATCGGTAACTTTCCGGGATGGCTGGTTGTAGTTTACCTTGGGGGTGTGACCGTGGGGATTGCGATCCTGCTGGGGAAGGTAAAGAAGAGCCCTCAATAAATAACCAGGTGAGCTTTCTATCTTCCCCTTTCGATCCTGCTGGGGAAGGTAAAGAAGAACTCCACACAAGTAATCAAGTAAACTTGTAACCGGCAACGACAGAAGCGCAGCGGTCGCATAGTTCAGGGTGCATTTTGTCCCGTCCCACACTCTCGAGGTACCTCCAGCACCGCACGCACTTGGAGGCTTCAGAGCGCCTCACCTCAACCCTTAACTCTTCATTCTCGGCCTCAGTGCGGGATGAATCGAGCTTTAAAACATCGACCTTTGAGACGACGAAGAGCGGTGCAAGCTCATCCCTGTTCTGTACAAGGAGGTCGTAAACCCTTCCCCTGGCAAGAAGCGTTACCTCTGATTCAAGGGGATGGCCGATCTTTTTTGCGACACGCAACTCCTCAATCGGCTTCAGGACATCCCTCCTGACATCGATGAGGGTTTCCCACACCACTGCAAGCTCCTCATTTATGTAATCCGCCGAGACCTCGGGGAAGAGACACAGGTGGATGCTCTCCTCCGCACCGATGCCTGATGGCTTCAGGACCTCCTCGGTAAGCACCCTGTAAGCCTCATCGGTGGTAAAGCTGAGAATGGGCGCAAGCAGTTTTAGCAGATTGTCGAGAGTTCTATACAGGACGGTCTGCGCTGCTTTCCTGGGCCTTGAGGGCCCTGAGCAGTACAGCCTGTCCTTGACGATGTCAAGATAGAATGAGCTCAGGTCGATGTTGCAGAAGTTCAGTATATCCTTGATGATAAGGTGGAACTGCCACTTCCTGTAGTAATCGAGAACCGATTCTGTCACCTTCTGGAGACGGTGCAAAAGCCAGCGGTCAAGGGGCTCAAGCTCACCATACGGGACCGCATCCGCTTCCGGATTGAA
>CAZPCG010000378.1:0-2854 GCA_964584875.1 uncultured Spirochaetota bacterium | reverse complement strand
CGACTTATGGAATATCCGTGGCGGTCGATGAGCGTTGAGCCGCAGTTGTGACAGTATGTGTTGCTTGCCCCTGCCACATTGCCGAGATAGACGTAGTACAGCTTCTCCTGGGCTATCTTCTGCAGCCTTTCCAGCGTGAGCAGCGGGGTTGGGGGTGCCGTGAACTGGTACGTCGGGTAGTAGGCTGAAAGGTGGTAGGGAATGTCCTTTCTCAGTGAGGCGAGAAAGCCGGAAAGCTTTTCCATCTCCCCATCTGAGTCGTTGTTGCCAGGTATCACAAGAGTCGTAACTTCGAGCACAATCTGGCGGTGCTTTGAAACCTCTTCGATTGTTGCCATGACGGGGGCCAGTTTTCCGCCGATTACCTTCCTGTAAAATTCCTCGTTCATCGTTTTGAGATCTATGTTGAAGGCGTCCGAGAAGGGCAGAAGCTCCTTCAGGGGATCGGGGTTAATATACCCGTTTGTGACAAACACATTCTTCAATCCCGACTGCCTGGCAAGCCTGCAGCAGTCGATGACATACTCAAACCATATGAACGGCTCCGTATAGGTGTAGGCTATGCCGACCGACCGCCTCTGGCTTGCAAGCTGTATAAGCTCCTCAGGGGCGATGTAATCGGTGGGGTGGTTGGGGTTCTGGGAAATCGTGTAATTCTGGCAGAATTTGCAGTGGAAGGAGCAGCCGACTGTACCGATGGATAGGATTGAGCTCCCGGGGTAAAAATGGTATAGGGGCTTCTTCTCGATCGGGTCCATCGCAATTGATGATATCTCCCCGTAGATCGCTGTATAGAGCACCCCTTTTCTGCTGATCCTTACACCGCAGATACCAGTTTTTCCATCCGCAATAACACAGTTGTGCGGGCAAAGGCGGCAGTGCACCTTACCATCGGCACGCTTTTCATAATACAGTGCTTCTTTCTCCATACAAGCCTCCTCCCAGCCCTGTGAAAAGTTTCCTGAAAAGCAGTTCCCCTGCTCCTGAAAATGATTTACCCAAGGGCAGAGGCGCTACAGGTTGTGTGCAAGGAACCGTCCGAACAGGCCGCTCAGCGAGCCTCCAATCAGGGCAAAGAGAAACAGGAACGGAAGAAAATGAAAGGCAAGCCTGCTATTAATGAAGAGGGAGTTTACCAGAGCAAGCTGGGCCGAATTGCTCGCCAGTGCTCCCACTATACTTATCCCGACGAGGCTGAACCACCGCCTGAAACCTCTGTACAACGGGTACATGACAAGAAATGAAGACACAGCCCCGGCCATGCTGAGGAGGAAGGTTGTTGATAGGAAAGCACCCAGCAAAAGCGATGAGGCAACTACCCTCGCCAGGACCAGCAGAAACACCTCCTTCGGCTTCAGCAGGCCAAAGGCGTATAGCGTAATGGCATTGGCAAGTCCGATTCTCATCCACGGAAGAGGCTTCGGTATTGCAGCTTCAGCAATTGAAAGGAAGATTGCCATGGTTGCAAGGAAGGCGATGTGTAAAATCCTCTCCTCCCCTTCAGCTTCCCGTATTGTTTTTGATATTGAAAGTTCCTGGAGTGAATCCTGGTTCATATTACTGGGTGACGGCATCGAACAGCTCTTTTTTCCCCTTCAACTCAATTACAACCCGGTTCGGAAGGCACACGATCTGCTCACCGGACCTCTTTATCTTCCCCATTTTTATGCAAATCTTATCCCTGCAGGTAGAATCCTCTACCCAAACCACCCCATCCTTCATCACAACCCTTGTAACCCCGAGGGGACCCTCCACCTCAACAATCCGTTCCTTCCATGGGTCGTAGGAGGCCTTGAACGATTCTCCCGTTATCTCGACGTAAGGCTCCGAACTATCGGCGCTGAAGGAACGGTAGAAAAGCAGGATAACAGCCAGAACCGAGAAAACGATTATAGCATAATCACCGGGCTTTATCGTGCGTAACATCCCTCTCATTTCGGCTCCATGCGAATCGCAGATATGTCAGGGCCCCTGTCTTGCAGTTTTTATATAATCTCCCTTGTGATTGCCAGAACTATAAGCAGGAGTGAGATTACGATCATCCCTATCCTGTAAGGTGACAGCTTTCCCTCCCTGGAAAGAAAGATACCCACAATGTAGAGGAGAAAACCAAAGGCCGCAGTAGTATAGGCAAAGGGTACCCTGATTATTTTAAATAGAAATAGTATAGAAAGCATGATGAAAACTGCGGCAGAATAGATAAAAATGATACCAGTTGTTTTTTTCTCCAAGCTATCCGCTCCTTCACCTTCTTCGTTAAGATAACTCAACAGTAAGATAAATCAAACCATTGAAAAACCACTCTCAACCGCTGATTCGGTAGTATAAAACCTCGGTCTGCCCGTATTTCTTGCGTTTGAGAAGCTGAATGCCCGCACCGAAATCAGGGAGATTCCTCTCCCAGGCCCTCTCATGGACCAGAACAGTCCCATGCCCCGGTGATAGGGCACGTTTTAACAGGTCCACAGCCTCAACGCACCTCCCGTAGCGGTACGGTGGATCCATAAAGATGAGATTGTAGTCAATGGTTCCACTCTTCTTCAGAAAGGCAAGCACATCATCCCTTATGATGGTAGCTGAAAAACCGAGTATTTCAATGTTTTTTCTGATTGCCTTCACCGCTTTACCATCCCGGTCAACAAAGGTAACATGAGCCGCTCCCCTGCTTTTGGCCTCAAGCCCGATCGATCCCGTTCCGGCAAATAGATCCAGGACCTTCAATCCTTTAACCCCGTCCTCGAAGAAGGAGCCCAGGGTTGAGAATATCGCCTCCCTCACTAGGTTTGTCGCAGGTCTAACGCCGATAGCCGGGACATAGAGCTTTCTGCCCCCAAAGCTTCCGCCAGTCAATTTT
>CAZPCG010000377.1:0-2875 GCA_964584875.1 uncultured Spirochaetota bacterium | reverse complement strand
TAAAGACTGAGGTCCCTGGAGGGCGATGTTGACCAGCCTGGCCTCGAAACCCCCTCCTCCCTTGATGTCTTTGATTGTAACCTCCGCCACCATCTCCTTGCGCATGTCTTCCCTGTCGATAAAGTATTGCTTTGAGTTTACCGCGTTCAACCATGCAAAATCCCGCTCATTGTTTGCCGCATTTACAACGAGAATAAACCGCTCATCGCTCTCCCTGTACACGATGATATCATCGATTACATTCCCATCGGGATCGAGCAGGTAGCTGTACTGCGACTCCCCGGTCCCTATCCAGGGAACGTAATTGGTGCTGATTGCATCGAGGAACTGCTCGGCATGCCTTCCTGAGACCTCCAGCACACCCATGTGTGACACATCAAAGAGCCCTGCCATCTGACGCACAGCGCGGTGCTCTTCGATGATGCTCTCGTACCAGACCGGCATCATCCAGCCTGCGAAGTTCACCATGGTCGCTGAGCGCTTCAAATGCTCCTCGTACAGACAGCTCCTCCTGGTATCTGCCCGGGCTGGGCTGAAGGAGAACTCTCCTTTGCCCGCCTTGCTACCTGCATCATGCAAAGCATGCTGGCCGATGAAGTACGGTTTTGAGAGGTCGAAGCAGCCAGGAAAAGAGCGGTAAAGCGCCATGGCATCTTTTTCACCCTCAAGGGCGAGAAACTCCTCATCTATCACGGCATTCTTTTTTGTTGTCAGCTTGTTTGAGCAGGTTGAGATACCGGCTCTCTCAGCCTCAGGCACATCCACCCAATCAACAATGGCGACAGGCCCCTCGATCTTCCTGAAAAGGTCGTCCCCGTCGAAGAGAAGATAGCCGTCTGCAAGGCCCCTCAACCAGGCTGCAACCCTCTCTTTCACATCACTCCGACAGATGAGGAGAAAACGCCTCTCGCCTTTGTGGCTTTCTCCGGGCCGGTACAAAATAACGGGGGTTATCATCTGCCCGTCACCATCCAGCAGGAAGGATTTCATCCCCTCCCCCTCATTCATCGTGTCAACCTTCCCCGTCAATGTTTCCTGCAAGAATTGCTGCGCCCTCCTGCCCCGCACCACAAGCATACACACCACAGGAGCATCTCTCTCTTCCACAGCATCAACTTGCCTCGCTCCGGCTTCCCTGGCCGGATCGGTATCGGAAGTGCAGGGTGCCTCCCCATGCTCTGCACCGGTGTTCGCCGCGCAGTCGGCAGCGCTTCTGACCCCTTGAAGTGGAACGGTGAAATGGGGGTAACCCAGACCGATTGGCGCTTTTGCCTGGGCAAGGCCCCGTGCAAGGGCATCAACCCTGGCCTTTGCCTCCTCGAGGGCTCTAAAATCGATCTTGCCCCTCGGAAGTGTTCCCGTAAGCCCTATGTATGAAAAGGGGTATATATTTTTCAGCACGCAGGCCATGATGTCGCCAAGCTCCTCTACCCCCTCTTTTGTTATCCCCCTCTGGGATATCCACGGCGTTCCAAGCCTCACCCCGCTCGCCTCGGCGGTTACGGTATCCCCAGGTATCGTGTTTTTATTTGCAACAATGCCGGCAAGGTCCAGTATTCTCACCGCAGTCTCCCCCTTCAGGGGAAACCCGCTCTTCGTGTGGATGGAGTTCAGGTCGATCAGTACGATGTGAGTATCGGTGCCCCCGTAGGCAAGCTTCAGCCCCTTTTGCCCGAGTACCCCGGCGAGGTACCGTGCGTTCTCTACGATTGCTTTCTGAACGGCTTTGAACTCATCGCTTGCAGCGATGTGGAAGGCCACAGCCATGGCAGCAAACTTATTCACGTGGGGCCCTCCCTGCTCACCGGGAAAAACCGCCTTGTCTATCCTCTCTGCCTGCTCCCTTCTCGTGGTCATGATGACGGCTCCACGGGGCCCGAATAGTGTTTTGTGCGTCGTGAAGGTGACTACATCTGCATAGTCGATTGGATTTGGGTGAACGCCTGCAACAACGAGCCCTGCAGTATGGGCGACGTCGGCAAGGAGAATAGCCCCAACCTCATCGGCTATCTCCCTGAACCTCTTCCAGTCCGGCGCCCACGGGTAGGACGTATAGCCTGCGATTATGAGCCCGGGACGGTGCTCCTTTGCGAGGGCCATGATCTCATCATAATCGAGCCTCTCGGTGACGTTATTGATCCCGTAGGATACGACCCTGTAATTCTTGCCTGACCGGTTGAACTCGCTCCCATGGGTGAGGTGCCCGCCGTGCACGAGCGACATCCCCATTACGACATCTCCAGGGCGGATAAAGGCGTCGTACACACTATTGTTTGCAGATGAACCTGACAGGGATTGCACATTCACGAAGATGTTTGCAGCGGAAGTTTTTTCGGTCTGGAAAAGCTTCGCCGCCCTTCGGGAGGCGAGCATCTCCACAAGGTTAGCGTATTCACAACCCTTATAAAACCTCCGGTCTGCATACCTGCGGTAGCGGGTAAGTTGAAAATCGAAATCCAGTATATCGTCCTCATCCTCCCCCTCCATCATGCTGGAGGGGTACCCTTCAGCATAGATGTTGCTGAATGCGCTGCCAAGCGCATCGAGTACCGATGCGGGGCAGAGACTCTCAGAGGGTACAAGAATGATCTTCCTGGCCTGCCGCTCTTCCTCGCATGCAACCAGGCTCGAAACCGCAGGATCAATGCTGGATAGAGGCTTTCCAAAGACATAATCAGCGTAGGACATTGGTGCACCACCTTCTACACTGCTTTCCAGAGCAAAATATGAGCAAAAAACTACAGGATATGGAAGCTAAAGCTATACGATACAGACCATCCTCATCCACATCGAGTACAGTATACAGGTTCAGTTTAAAAATGTCAATATAGTTAAGCGTTGATTACTCATTAAACAAAATATTATAAATATTCTA
>CAZPCG010000376.1:0-2875 GCA_964584875.1 uncultured Spirochaetota bacterium | reverse complement strand
CCACGTGGTAGGCTGGGCTTGTGGTGTAGCTGAGCACCATGGGAGCCTCACCGCTTGTGAAAAGCCCGTAAGCGGTATCCCATCCCTCCGTGATGGTGAGGATGTTTGGCTTCAGCTTCTCCCAGTAGTCGAGGTACTTCTCTCCATACACGGCGATGGTCCAGAGGAGGAACCCGAAGCCTGGACTTGAGGTCCTGGGGTCCTCCAGGATCAGCTTTTTGCGGAATGCGGGACTTAAAAGCCCCTCGAAGCTCTTCGGTGGATTTTTGATCTTCTCTGAGTCGAAGACGATGGCAAAATGCCCGTGGTCAAAAGGTGTTATGTGATACGTCTTATCGAAGATCAGTTCCTCGGGGATCAGGGAAAGGTTAGGGGAGCGGTAGGGCTCAAGTACCTTTGCGTCCAGCGCTTTGGCGAGCAGGTTGTTGTCGATCCCCAGGATGATGTCTGCCCTCGGGCTTTTCGCTTCCAGTATAGCCCTGTTCAGCACCTGGCCTGCATCGCCAACCGAGATGAGCTGGACCTTCACGTTATACAGCTTCTCAAACTTCGGTATTACCTTCCCTGCAGGTCCCCACTCAGAGACAAAGGAGTCGTAGGCGTAGATTGTGAGATCAGGCTCCTTTGCAGCGGCTGCTGAAAACAGCCCACCTGCAATCACGACTGACGATATAATGCACAGTAACAATCTCTTTTTCATCGTTTCCTCCTTGATAATAGATTTGTTATATTTTTTTAAAATAACCTTTTTATTTTTGGTTCTTCCGGATAGTGCGTACCTGAGAAGAGACCCCTGGGCTTTTCATCCATGCTGGGTTACTTCGCCTGTGTTTACCTAAACAAATTGACATGGAGGCAAGGTGTCCCGATCCGGCCAGGATGGCTTTCCAGGGGAGGTCAATGGGGTTTGATCGAGTAAGGAAGTTGAGCAGTGCTTTTGATACGATGAAGCTTTAAAGGTGCCCGGTGTGCAGGCAATAAATCTCGAATTTTCATTAACGTGCAGAATTTGCATCTGGCAAGGTGAAACCATTGACTCCCTCCGCCGGCATTAACCGGATCAGGTTCAAAGGGTATGATCTCAGGCTTTTCACCACCCCTGTCTTATCAAAATATACAGTTTTTTGCCGTATTAGTCAATATGCAAGAAGATCGATGAGGAACTGATACCGGGATTTCTTGCCACACTGGAGCTTGATCTCTATCTCCCAGATGCCGTCCCCATCGGTATCAGAGAGCCGGTTCACCAGAGGGTCCCAACCGTTCCAGTCACCCACCACCAATACCTCGATGTCACTGATATATTTTAAAGGGGGCAATCTGGATGAGAGACCACGAAGTGGGAAGGGGGGAAGAGCACCACATGGTTCAGGCATAGAGATACCCTCACCCTCAATCCATTCCGGTACACTTCATTGGATGGCTTTACGCTCCTTACCACCTGTCCTGAGCTCAGCATGATTTTATAAATGTTTTCTGGCCCCAAAAACTCCCTCCCGACTAGCATACCTTTCCCACCCACATCGGGTGTAAAATCCACATCATCGGGCCTTATCATCATCATGGCCCTCCCCCATTGAAGGGGCTTCTCCAGGGGGAAGGCACCCAGCTCGGTTACCGCCATTCTGCCAGAGATTTTTGCGGTTATAAAATCTGCATGTCCCACAAACCCGGCGACGAAGGGTGTTTCAGGCCTGTGGTAGATCACTTCGGGAGTATCGACCTGCTCAAGCCTTCCCCTGTTCAACACACCAACCCTGTCACCCAGGCAGAAGGCTTCCTCACTGTCATGAGTGACCAGGATGGCTGTGGTTTTAGCTTCACGGAGAATCCCGAGTACTTCACCCCTCATTCTAAGGCGTGTATCGGCATCCAGGCTTGAGAAGGGCTCATCGAGCAGGAGGACATCGGGACAGGGGGCAAGCGCACGTGCCACAGCGACACGCTGCTTTTCCCCTCCGGACAACTGGTGGGGGTAACGCTCCTCAAAGCCCTGTAAGCCTGTGAGCTTTATCATGCTGCGAAGTATTTTCCCCTGTCTCTGGCTTTCGATCCCTTTCAGACCGTAGAGGATGTTTTTGCGGACCGTCATATGGGGAAAGAGTGCGTAGTCCTGGAACACCATACCCACCGATCTTTTCTCGGGTGGAACGTAGTGACTGCAGGAGGCAACGAGCCCGCCGTTGACGAAGATTTCGCCTCTATCGGGTAGCTCAAAACCTGCGATAATGCGAAGGATTGTGGTCTTGCCGCACCCCGAGGGTCCAAGCACAGAAAGTATCTCGCCCCTTTTTATCCCGAATGAGATGTCGCCCAGCACATCCCTGTGGACAAAGCTTTTGAATACCCCTCTCAGCTCCACTACGGGGCGTTTTTCCAAGCCCCTGCTCCTGTCCACCGGCTCTGAAGGCATTCTGATTACGCTCTCTGATGCAGCGCCAATCAATAAGGTTCTCCTCTTACTAATCCTTCATTTAAAGCTCGCCCCCCAGAAGACCCGCCCTTCAACCCCCTTTCTTTCAGGGTTAACAGGATAAGGGGAATGGAAGAGCATGCCACCAGGAGAAGCGCAGGCATAGCCGCCCTGGCAAAAAAGGCCTCCGAAGTTGCAGACCATACGGAAGTTGCCAGGGTCTTGAAACCGATGGGACTCAAAATCAGCGTAGCAGGCAGCTCCTTCATGGCCGTAAAGAAGACGAGATAGAGACCAGCCAGGATGCCAGGGCGCACAAGGGGAACGGTGATGGAAAGGGCTGTCTGAGATGCTTTTCTACCAAGGGAGCGGGCGGCCTCTTCCAAATGCGGATCAATCAGAAAAAGGGATGAGCGTATTGAACCGACCGCCTGGGGTATGAATAGCACCACATAGGCCAAA
>CAZPCG010000375.1:0-2876 GCA_964584875.1 uncultured Spirochaetota bacterium | reverse complement strand
TCTGTATTGATAATCTGAAAGAAAGCGAGGTTAGATTATCCATGGCAACCATGCAACTGGGGGAGCGCGCAAACAGCACGATTGGGTTAAAATCTTCCTTTGCAGGCAGGTTTGCTGTAAAGGGGTCACTGAGAATAGATGGTAAGTTCGAGGGGGAAGCGCTCATTGTCGACAAGGTATTTATCGGTCCTGGGGGAAAGGTCAAGACAAATATCCAGGCTTCCAGTGTTGTTGTTGAAGGAATTCTCATAGGAAACATCGTTGCCACAAACAGGGTTATTCTCCTGCCTACAAGCAGGATACTTGGAGACATCCAGACGCCAGAACTGATAATCCAGAACGGCACTATTTTGAAGGGCCGCTGTACCATAAGCCACAATCGCGAGCAGGATGCAAAGGAACTGATTTACTTCCTCTATGAACGGGATGATGTGTGAGTTTTTCATGTACACCGCTTTGCCCTGCAGCGGTGTTTACTCAACGCGGCTGCTCTGGGACAGATAGAAAAGGGTTGCGGCTGCAGCAACTACTGCGTTGATAAGCACGGTGTAAACGGTCACATTCATGCTCTTAAAAGCAAACCTTACCACGTAGCGATGCAGATAGATAATAAAGCTGTTTGCATCCAGGTAGAGCTGGCGAAGCAGGTATGAGAGAACGGGTGCGGTTATGATAAAAACTATAAGCCTGAATCCCGGGGGGAACTCATATATAGATCTTTTTGACCAGGCGATTCCGGCAAGGACAAGTGAAATTACATAAACGGAGAAAAACGCACCGAATTTTTTCGATAGATACGCCCACTGGCTCTCGATATCGAGCCCGCACTTCTCAAGCTGTGAGGTAAGGCTCAGACGTTCGAAGATGGTGAGCTGGCCGAGGAGTGTCTCTCTCTCGTTGAGGTATAGCAGGTAGCCGGGTTCGATGGGAGAATAAATGTAAGAGCTTTCCTCGTCTCGAGGTGACAGTTTTTCGAAACCCTTCACATTTTTTAATCGAATTCTGCCCTCAATCCATTTTCCATACCTGTAATGGCTGACGGAGGTTTTACCATCCCGTGTGCGGTACCTGGTAATGTTAAAGAAGTAGAATTGACCTTTGTACGGGATGATGCGCTGGATGGTGTTGAGGTAGCCCCGCTCATCACGAAACATTATTGAATCAAAGGAAGGGAGCCATTCAAGCTCCTCCAGCTCATGGGGGTCAAAGTCGATCTTTAAAAGCTCACTTTTCGCTTCCTCAAGGTACAGCCCGAGGTCGCTGAGCTGGGGATACCTTGCGCTCAGATCGTTTAAGATTGCATAGGCCTCATGATATTCCTTTTTTTCCAGATGGGCGAGCGCTCTCTCCTTCCGCTGAATGAGCCGTTTAGTTTTTTCCTGCTCCTCAGTCAGTGCCCCCAGGAGGCGGTCCACCTTTTCTTTTGTCCTCTCGTAGAGATCGCGTATCTCCCTGTTGTCACCATGCAGTGCAGAGGCCCTTTCCAGATAAAAGAGAGCGTGGTAGTAATCGCCTTTTTCGTAGGCAGATTTCCCCCTCTGGTAGTAGCTAGAGGGTTCTTCCTTTTCAGGTTCCACGGTCTCGAGGGGTCTGGAAAGCCTGGTATGTTCTGCATCGATCTTCTCAGCAATTCCGTCGTACAGTTCGTTTGCCTCCCTGTTTATTTCATCTATCTCGCGATACACCTTTAGCGCACTGACCGCTCCTTCAAGATCGTTCTTCAGGTTCAATTCCCTGGCACGGGATAGGGCCAGGTTTGCAGTGCGTGCACGGTAGCGGATATTCTCTCTCTCTTTCTGCAGAGTTGGGATGAAGAGGAACTCTGAAAGGGAAATCACCATGACGAAGAGTAGCAGCATTACGAAGGAAGGCGCTGCAAGGGATGCATAGTGGAGTGTTTCTTTCTGGAAAGGAGAAAGGGTATAGAAGATCGAAAAGGAGATGATGTACAGGAAAATAACAAGGGCTGGCAGCAGGTCGAGGGATCGGATGAGAGCGGTCCTTACAGTAATTGAGGTCTTCAGGGCAGGGGTTGAGAATGGCTCGATGTTCAGGGCACGAGTGCTATGGAAGAAAAGAGCAGCGAAAATAAGTATGAAGAATATCATGGAGCCCAGAACGAGAAATTTGAGAGCGTTGCTTGATATTTTGCTCATAGTTTCACCCGTTTTGCTGAGCCTCTATTCCATTTTTCTTTCGGGTTCAGCGTTTTCTGTGTGAACCTGCTTTCACCGCAATATCCAGGCATATTCCTATAAGACCATATACGGCTGCCGGAAAGAGGTAGGCGTATCTGCCGAGAATTCCAGTGATGCCGGGGAAGATGTTTATGAGCTTCAGTACGAATCCGTAGAGGAAGGGGAGCAATCCAAGGACGAGCAGCGCACCGAGGGGCCCTGCAAAACCCCAGCCCCTATCATTCAGTCCATAGGTCAGGGGTATGGATATCATCAGGAGCGAGAGAAGGAGCAAAGATAGCATGATTTCCATCTCAAGAGGTTTTAATTGCGCACCACGGGCCCTGAACATGGATAGTACGCTTCGAACTCTGTTCTCGTATGCTTGAACCAGCTTCAGGTTCACGGTACTCTTGTGGATGCGCACATCGCGATATGGCAAAAACAGGAAAGCTTCGGTTTCCCCCTTTTTGGTTACAATTATAATCTCACCTTTCTGCGCATCTATGAGGAGATGGTTTCCCTTCTTCCTTCCCAGGTTCATATCTCTGAAGACCTGGAGCTTATTTTCGTTTCTGTCGTAGAGATATACCGTATAGCTTTCTATGCCGGTACTTTCTATATAAAGTATACTGTCCCCAAGATCCCCAAGATCGTTGAATACGTCTTTTCTCAGATAGTTGTTTACCCCGAGGCGGA
>CAZPCG010000374.1:0-2878 GCA_964584875.1 uncultured Spirochaetota bacterium | reverse complement strand
ACAAAGCCTGCGGCATCCCCCACCACGAGCCTGCCAGGCCCGTAGAAATGGCTGATTGGAGCAAAAGGGATGATGCATGACCGGAATGACCTTTGCCCCACAGATACAATGCCCTTTCTTTCGAGAAAATCTATGTAGTCTCCATATATCGTCCTGAGGCCCCTCTGGGGAATGTAGGCTCCGACCCCTATATTTGCATAGCCCTTCTTCGGGTACAACCAGCAGTACCCCTTTATGCCGCCAAAACCGTAGTGGATGTAAACGGTTTCAATATCCCTGTCAGTTTCAAAGTCATTCACAAGGCACGCTCCGGCCTTCGGGTAATCCTCCGCACGCTTTGCACCGGTTGCATCAATCAGGATGCTTCCCTCAGGCTCTTTGCCTACAGAGAATTTCGCCCCGGCCTCAAGAGCCCTTTTCAGCAGCAGGTAGTCAAACTCCTTCCTGACAAACATTTTCAGCAGGGGAACCTCGGATGTGTGGGTTGCGCTGTAACGTCCGCAGGAAAACCGGACCCGGTATATATATTTTCCATCGAACCCCTTCAGGTAGGGAAACTCTCTGTCGTAGAGAAGGGGGTTGAAAAGGCCTCCTGCGCAGGGCTTATCCCTGGGGAACTGGACCCTGTCAATCAGTTCAACATCCAACCCTGATGCGGCAAGGAAGTAGGCTGCCGTACTCCCAGCGGGTCCTGCGCCCAGCACGGAAATTTTTATGCGTTCCATCCCTTACAAGGCGAAACTCAATAAATTTTGTATCATTGTGGAAATAAATATGTTTAACTAATGGATGAGGAAATAATGAATTGTCATTGCGAGGCAAAGCCGAAGCAATCTCAGGAAAGGCCATGCAATTTTCATTATAACCGGGATTGCTTCGTCAGTCGCCTTCGGCTCCTTCCTCGCAATGACATCCTTCATAATTTTTATCAGAGCATCCAGGATAGCTAATCGTGCCCCCCAAACTCCTTCATCCGGAGGAAATCTCCATGCCATGTATGGTACCAGACCTGTCCTGTATAGCCGTTTACGCCAAGCATACCGTATATCTTCCCGTTCTTCAGGGTGTGAACGGTGTAGTATCCCACACCGGACCTGCACTGTGCAGAAGCGAACCCAGAAGACAGCAGCACAACAAAACCGATCAAAAGCAATCCATATCTTTTCATGAGTGTAGTCCTCCAATAAAAACTACAATAATCTCCTGCCCTCCCCCCGACAAGAGCAAAGAGGTCTGTACTAAAATGAAATCTAAAAAAGCAAACCAGAGAATAGGAGATGCCCCAAACAATACGAGTGACTCCTAGCTGGAGAAGATCAAGCACTTACCCCTTCCTTCGCACTATGAAGTACCATAGCCCCAGTTGAACAATTACGCCGACAACAACCATGAGGGCTGAGCCATGGTACACCATGGTCATGGAGGTTCGCTCGTAGAGAATACCTCCTGCCGCCGAACCGCTGATAAGCCCGATTGAAATGATTGACTCATTCACCGCCATCCGGCCCGCTTTTTTGTTGGTCCCCGCAACAGCATGAAAAACGCTGTTGGAATAGCTGAGGGCCATGAAAACTCCTATAAGAGCAATGAATGCCCCGAGCCCTACCGGAGAGGAAGTGAAAGACATGAGCCACACGGATAAGGCAAGGACAAGCTGCCCGGCCACCATCTGCCCGATTCTGTAATGCCAGAAAACAGCGCGCCCCAGCAGGGCAAAGGCGATTGTTGCAAATACAGCTCGAGACTGTATCAGAAATCCCACCATCCTCCTGCTGAAGTGGAGCTCATCTCGTGCATAAACAGGGAAGATGTTCAGGATGATACCCATAACAACATAGGTCATGAGAATGCCTGTCCATGCCGGAAACCTGAGAGGAGTGCTGCTGTCTGTTCCTCCTGGATCATTCTCCAGAAGCTGCTCAATCCCTCTATCGGAACGTATCCTGGGTAGCATCAGGCTTGCCCCGGTGATGAGCAGGCCGGTCAAAAAGAAAAGACCACCGCCGAAATAAATGGGAATATTGACCGCAATATCGCTGAGTGCCCCGGCAAGCGGGGAGCTGATGATCAGGCCAATGCTCCAGGAGAAATTATAGCGAGAGAGGAGCCGTCCAAGTTCCGATCCCTCAACATCCTGGGACAGCCAGCCCATGATCGGAGGCCAGAAGAAGGAGATCGCCAACCCGAAAAGCCCGTAGACAATACAGGCATGAAAAAAATTCTGAACATATGGGATGAGAATTATAAGGCAACCCATCAGATAAGAGGAGCCTATCAGGAGGTAGCGGGGGAGCACCCGGTCGAACAGAGGCCTGATGAGGAGGCATCCAGTTATGTAGGAGAGGGACCACAAGGCGGTGAAGTAGCCGACCTGGCCTGCCGTTACTGCATATGTCTCCCTTATATAGAAGATAACCCCGAGGTTAACAACCCCCATCCCCACCGCTACAAGGAAGGTAGCAGGATAAATAACAGTCGTCTTCCCTATACCGGTGTAAAAGGACTTTACAAGCTGTAGAGCCTGACTTGTGTAGTGCAATCGCATAGCATCATAATATAAGAAAATCATGCGCATCCGTTAACTGCATAAATAGAGAGCGACAGAGGATAAAAATAGGGACCGTGGTTTCGTACCTGTTTCCAGAGGAGCGAATCAAATGCTATATTCGAACAGAGGTGCAAGAAGCACAGGCATCAGAATCGAGCCGTTGCATATGGCAACCATTCATATTGGATGTTCCGGCTACTACTACCAGCACTGGAGGGAAAGGTTTTATCCCGCTGATGCGAAGAGCCGCCAATTCTTCTCCCTTTACCAGGAGCATTTCAGCACCGTTGAATTAAACACGACATTCTACCACTTCCCGCGGGAGCGGCA
>CAZPCG010000373.1:0-2901 GCA_964584875.1 uncultured Spirochaetota bacterium | reverse complement strand
ACTCTCTCGTCTCCAAATATATCAAACATATTTCCGCTGATCCTGTGCTCACCACCGTATTTCCCCACGTCATAGCCTATCATGAAGAGGTACCTGTCCTTGTGCATCTCCTCTATCATCGCTTCCCTGATCGCTTCCCGATACATAATTGAGCGCATGGCGTTTCACCTCCCGAGGACGTTATTCAGCATATACAAACTTCAGAGCATCTTCCGGTTTCAGGTAAGGGCTGTGCCGCGCGAAGTCAACCGCTTCGTCGATCATGCCCTGTATCCGCTCTCTGTATTCTTTGATCTCCTTTTCTGTGATCAGCTTTTCATCCAGAATCCGCTTTTCGAAGATACCGACCGCATCCTGTTTCAATGCATCTTCGATTTCTTCCTTTGTCCGTATATCGATGTCTCCCTCAAAGTGGCCACGGTGCCTTACTGTCTTGCAGTTAATCAGCGTCGGGCCCCTGCCATCTCTTGCCCTCTGAACTGCTTTTTTTGCTGTGGTATACACATCGATCACATCAAGACCGTTTATGTTTTCTCCCGCCATTCCGTAGGAGGCCGCTCTATCGCCGAGGTTTTCCAGTACTTTGCAGACGGTTTCGGTGGGGACACCGCAGCTGAGGCTGTTATTTTCGATGACGAATATGACGGGGAGGTCCCATGATGCGGCCATGTTCAGGGATTCGTGGAAAGTCCCCTGGTTTGATGCCCCATCGCCGAAGAATGATACGACGACCTGTTTTGTGCCCCTGAGCTTTATGGAGTAGCCGGCGCCCACCGCAATAGGATTCCCATCTCCCACGATCCCGTTTGCGCCGAGCACACCGATGCTCCTGTCTGCAATGTGGAGGGAGCCGCTCCTCCCGAGGCAGTACCCTGTGCTCCTCCCGTAGAGTTCGGCCATCATCTTTTTGAAGTCACCGCCTTTTGCGATCATGTGCCCGTGGCCTCTGTGGGTGCTCGTGATGTAATCATCCATGTTGAGATTGGAGCAGACCCCGGCTGCTATAGCTTCGGAGCCAAGGTAGAGGTGGGTGAACCCCTCCTGTTCCCCGGCCCTGAACACCCTCGACTGCGTCTCTTCGAAGAGACGTATCTTGAGCATGGTCTCATAGAGTTTCAGTATGAGCTCCCTTTTGAACTCCCTTAAACTTTTCATACGACCTCCTTGCGCTTTATCCTTTCAGAATTCAATATATCTGTTTTCCTCACTTGCCTTCCTTATCATGTCCAGCACCTTCATCGCGTTAGCTGTCTCGTACATGGATACGAACTCTTTTATCTCTCCTTTCAGGAAAGGTACAAGATCTTCATAGAATCCGCCTTCCATACCCGACTCGCAGACGCCGTACAGTTTGAACTTCTGGCTTTCCTTTTTGCCGTTTGCCTTCACATAAATTACCTCTGCCTCATCCCAGAAGGGCTCGCTCTTTCCGGTGACAGCAATGGTACCCTTAGTTCCGATCACGTACCAGCGCGGGAGCGGTATCCTGCCGTTGTTGCTTGCCTCTATGTGGCAAAGGACACCGTTTTTAAAGGCGAGGAGTGCAAAGAAGTGGTCATCTACCTCATCGCTCCACACCCCCTTTTGCAATTTTCCGAACACCCCGATGGGGTCCTCTCCCATTATCTGCAGCATCTGATCTACGAGGTGAGGTCCCCAGTCGAGAATCATACCCCCGTAGTACTGCGCTTTGATCCTCCATGGGTTTTTCATCCCATCTATGCCCCAGGCAGGCCATCCCTCATCGCAGAGTATCACTTTGGACTGGATAACCTTCAGCTCACCGATTAACCCTGAACGAATCGTGTCCCTCACCAGCAGGTAATCCCGGTCCCACCTGCTGCTCTGGTGCACGAAGAGGTGCTTCTTGTTTCTCTCCGCAGCTTTCACCATTTTGAGGGCGCTTTGGAAGTTTACGCTCATCGGTTTTTCAACGATCACGTTCTTCTTTTTTTCAAGGGCTTTGAGGGTCAGTTCCTCATGGACCTCATTGGTGCTCGTTATGACAACCCAATCCATTTCATTGATCGCCAGGAATTCATCCACATCCAGATACACATCTACTCCATATCGTTTCTTGAGATCCTCCACCCGATCCTTGCGCTTCTTGCACAGCGCCACCAGTCTCATGTCCCTGTTGCGGATTATCCAGTCTGCGTGAAATTCACCCATCTTGCCCATACCGAGTATTCCCATGTTGAGCATACAAAAACCTCCCTTAATTGGTTTTGCAACAAAATGTCGTATCGGATCAAAGCACCAGAATCGAAGGTCGTATCTGGGTAAGCCCGTTTGCGCTCAATTCCCTATGTGGAAACCTCTCATCGCAGGTAATGTATTCGAGACCGTCTTTCTTTAACAGGTATACATCTTCCGCCATCACACCTGGCAGAGAAGGATTCCATCCGATTACGTTGTTCTCGCACAGTGTATATTCTACCGATTCCCCCACCGTCTGCTCTCTCGGATGGTATCCCATCGTACCTCCCTGAGTATGTTTCTTCCATTCTTTCCGGTCTTCACCAACACTGGCGTATATGTCCGGCAGCTTTTTATATATATCTTTCAAGCTAGTACCTACTTTTGCAAGAGAGTTAAGATATACATACACGATTTCAACCTTCTCCTGATTGCGGGCCAGTTCCTCTGGAGGAGATCCGAATGAGACTATTCGATTAATGGGGAACGTTAGACCGCCTTTTTTCCCAACCCCGCAGAGTGAGTAATGCTTTTCGATCCTATGACCGGTTACAACCTGGTGCTGGTACTTAAGAGAGCGCTCATCCCCACCGATGAGAATCACTGAGACAGTAAATCCATTGCGAATGAACTCCTGCGAGAGCATCGCACAGATTTCCATCTCCTGCATCCCTGGCCCTGTGTTTTTTGCCATCCTTGTAA
>CAZPCG010000372.1:2593-2913 GCA_964584875.1 uncultured Spirochaetota bacterium | reverse complement strand
ACCTCAATATCCCTGCCATCAGCACCCAGTAAGTAACCCCTCCTGAGCCTCTCCCTGATCTTTATCCCGTGGTCCCTTGCAAGAAGTCGAGGAAGAGCACTGTAAGATTCGTTTTCAAGTTCATATTCACAAGTCTGAGCTATCCCACCGATCTTTCGCCTAATTTCTCTTTCCCCTCGGAGAAGCTGCCTCAAACATGTCTCGATACGCTTCTTTGTTTCAATAATGGCTTTAATCTTAGCGTCCATTCAATCCGACCAACTTAATAAATGAAATAAATTGAGCCGCTGGCTACCAGCACATAGCTTGAATTCGTGAGT
>CAZPCG010000372.1:0-2583 GCA_964584875.1 uncultured Spirochaetota bacterium | reverse complement strand
AATTATGTTGCATCTGTAATCTCGATAGCAACCAGCTTGCCCTTCGGACCTATGTCTAATGTTACCTGATCGTTTAAATGCAGTACTTCACATCCTTTTGTTTTTCAAACCACATCACTTCCGCCAATTATCGCTATGCCCGAGCTTCTCGAGGGTTCTCCTGTTGATTTCCTTCCGCATTATTTCATGAAAAGAAATAGACGATGTTGGGCTTCCAGGCCGACTCTGATATAGGACATCGCAGTTGAATGAAAGTTCGGATTTAAAGAGTTCATGGATCTCATCGCCGAGACCCAAAAACAGTTTAGAAGGGAAGTTGATATAAGGCTTCTGGATGAGCTCTCTTACAAAGCCAAAGTGTTAAGAACGGGAGCAGTGGCGTATGAAAGAAACCTTGCTCCCTGTTAGATGATCTTAGGATTTTCCAGCACTTTTTCAGGCACGCCTACAATACTGATACAGACACAAAAAAGTTCAGTATCGTGGCCGACAGCACATTCAGACTTAAAGAACAGTACAAGATCGAAATTGGAAAATTTATAAGCTTCATTGATCGCCTGATTGAAGATTGATACCATGGGGGCTTTAAAAACACTATATGTTTAAAAACCGCAGCATCCCTGTATAAAGCTCTTTGGCAGGGATGAGGCCGAAAAGCCTCCCCCAAGAGCCTGGGTGTTTTGAGAAGCTCCCTTGCCAGTACACTGAGGTAATCAATGTCACCGTAGCGGGTGGGGTGAAGAGCTTCTTTACCTTCGGAGAATCAAACAAGCTGAATATCCTGTTTATATCCTCATCCCTCAAACGGCATAATTTGCATGTGGATCTGTTTTAAACAAGGACTTACTCCTGACATTCATCGCTCTCCGCCAGTCGTTCTAAGAAATCTTTGAAGGCTTGCAGTTCACTTCGAACCCGACACATGATAAAATCCAAACCCTGTACAAGTCGTCCCAATCGGTCAGGGTCAAACTCAAACGCGTAGATATTTCTTACCACATGTCGGAAGCGTAGATATTCATCCAGCCCTTCACACGTCTCAACCGACAAGACTGAAGGACGAATACTCGAGCGTTCTGTAGCCATCTGATGCAAAAGTTCACGATGCCAGTCACGATTGGTGGGGACTTCCCCATCAACGGTGGCTGCGATCTGTTGAAAAGCCCGTTCTAGCCCCGTATAAAAGTCATGCAGGTTTAAAGCGGCTGCGTCAAGATAGAGGTCTTGATCGGCGGGATGCTCCCGAGCAAGCGCCACTGCGCGCTTTGCACGAGTAACCACTTCTTCCAGGGCCATTAGCTCTTTGTTGAGACGAGTTGCTACCACATGATAGCGGTCGATCATAAATCGATTCCTTCCGCCTCAATCACAGCCAGAAGAGAGGTAGAGCATGCATTAATATCAATGAGATTGAGCTCGATGTCGGCATCGAGATCCTGAACGGCACCAAGAGCCCGAAATGTATCTTCAGGGCGAAGCCCCCAGGCCGCGATGTCCACATCAGACCAGGGTGTAAAACACCCCTCATGAACCAACGATCCGAAGACTACTATCCGCTCGGCACCGAATTGTTCACGCAGCATGTTGGCAGCCCTCCGAGCGAGCATCAAAGCGCGCTCCCGCCGCTCTGCTGATCTATGACGCAACTGTTGCTCACGGAGGATTGCCGTATGACGGTACATCCCTAACTCCTCAGGGGTTAATTCAACTGCCGTTCGGCCCATAAAGAACCCCTTTCTAATTCTAACTTTATGCTCTCAAATAATTATATTTCTTGAGGTTATCTGAGTCAACCACCACTTTTTTCCCCACCAAGCACTAATCACTATCTCTCTGTTAATTTCATGACAAGCTGGCACAGGCTCACAGGCCCTGTATTAGGGCAGTACAACCTCTCACTATTAAACTCACCCCACCATACCTTGCTCGGGAAACGATGTAAGGCCTTCATGACGGAATCGACAGCATATGGGATAAGGATGATAACCCCTGCGGTCTCGAAGTTTCCCAAAATTACCGCAGCAGCTATAATTGCCCCGATGCTCAAAGTACCCACGTCACCCATTTATTTTCTCAAAGGCGTGTACCTCTTCAGTGTGCTTCATGGCCTTTCAGTTCTTCGTACCACCTGGTTGAGATAATTCCAAATCGCGAGTGCCTCACCGACCAGATGAGCATGGTTCTCTCTTAGTTCAAGGTGAAGATCTATAACAGTCCGCCTTAGATCATTCAATGCTTCAAGCTCGTCCTCTCCATAGCCGAAAAGATCAGATCATAGGCATAAGCCACAGCTTGCACAGCCTTCAAATCATATTCCAAAGAGACGGCAATTGGAGTGGTTAAAGACAGAACTCAATTAACATTAATAAACTTTCCTATAACATAACACTAAATTTTCTCTATGATTCAAATTATACCCTCTCCGATATTACACAACCAAACCTGCGAAAAGGAGACAGACACCCATCCAAAGTTTTACCCGATCAATCCGGGACGTTGTAGAAGCTTACGGCTTTCAGGACCTCTTTATAAACCCGAAGAGATGGAAAGAACATCTTAATTCAATAAGATTTTTCTGGTAAC
>CAZPCG010000371.1:0-2924 GCA_964584875.1 uncultured Spirochaetota bacterium | reverse complement strand
TAACCGGAAAAAAAGACAAGTACACTCAATACAACCAGAATTGTTTTTTGAAATAGTCCAGTTTTCCAGTAAGGGATAAGTAAAGCAAAGCACACAATAAAGTTCAACAGAGCAAGCCATATGGATGTCTGAAATGTATTCAGATGGGGAACAAAGAGGTAGGTACAGACAAATCCGCCGATAATTGTGCCTATTGTCTCATAGGCATAAACCCTGCCGGCAGAAGATGGACTCTGACCGTGAAACATCGAATAAATCTGGCAGCTGAAGGTAAACAATGTGCCATGGGGTATGCTTACCGGCAAAAGTATAAGAAAAGACGAATAAACCATTGGCAAAAAACTTATACTTTCACCAATGGAAATGCCGATTACTCTTTTCAGAATACGTACTAAGAAGATTGCGATGAGTAGAGATATAGAGAAAAGAATCGATATGACTGCAAATGTTTCAAGCTTGTTCTGGGATTTCTCAACTTTCCTGCCGAAAAAGAAAGATCCAAAAGCCTCAAGAATGAGCCAGTTGGCCAGGATAATGCCGATGGAAAATTCGTTGCCTGAAAATACAATCAAAAACTCCCTTAAAAGGAGTATCTCAGCAACCAGTCCGCTAAATCCCATAATCAATATAGCGGCTATACAAACGCGATTTTTCATTTTTGCGCCTGTATAAAAGGTTCACCACCATCCTGTCACCTGAAGAATAACCTTTTTTCTCTCTGCGCCTTGATAAAGGATTCCTCGCCCTGAAATCATCTTTAAAATAACCTTTCTCTACTTGTGTAAGTATAAATGTTTTATCGCTCTGCAATCACCCTGAAGATACCCCTTTCCCTGAATGCGACCGGGTCGTAAATCTTCACCCCCTCCACAACCCTGTGTATCACCCCGGTCTCGCTCGGGGAGTCAGGCTTGAGGCCGAGCTTGAGGGATTTAAAAAGGCCGAGTAGCTGCCCTGCAATGATGAAAACAGGAGGCGTTAGATCGTCCTGAAGCTGCAGGGTTTCCCCAGGGTCGAACTCTACGGTGAAGTCTGCGACCCCTCGAATGTTTTTATTTATGTTGCTCGAGCAAACGACCACAGTCATACCGAGCTTTTTTTCCTTGATCTCAAGAAGAAGGTCTTCCTCGTACCTGCGTACGTAGGGGTCAGAGGAGAGGTAGGCAACAACGAGGGTCTGATCGTCGATTACCGCCTCGGGGCCGTGTCGCAGGCCGAGGAAGGTATCGAAGGCGCACATCACCCTCCCGGAAGTAAGCTCCTGCAGCTTCAGGTGAGATTCCACCGCAGTTCCGTAGTTTGCCCCGTTTCCCAGGAACACGGCTCTTGTAAAATCAAGAGAGCAAACCTCATCCATGGTCTGTGGCGCCTTCTCAAGCATGTTCCTTCCGGCCCTGATTATCCGCTCAACGGTGCTGAGATACTGGTCAAAGGAGCGATAGAAAGAAAGCATATGGGATGCAACAACCATGTTTGAGAATGATGAGGTCATTGCAAGCCCCCTGTCGTTTGTCCCTTCGCCGAGTGTTAAGAGGAGGCTGTTTTTCATACCCCTTGCGGTTCGTGCAAGATCGCCTTCGGCGTTGCAGGTAATGACGAGATGGTTGATCCGGTCTGATACCGTGTTTGCTATCCGCAGGGCACCGATGCTCTCCGGGCTGTTACCCGACCTTGCAAAGGATACAAGCAGTGTTGGACGCCCCTCCATGATTGTGTCCCAGGGATTGGTTACGATCCTGGTAGTGGGAAAAACATTTGTGGGTATTCTCAGGTTCTTCCTGAAAAGACTCTCAACGCAGTACCCGATGAACTCAGATGTGCCAGCACCGCTCAGCACCGCTACTGCCCCGTCCTGGTTGACGAAGCCGTTCATGAAGGACCGGATTTCCGCCTCCTTTTTCCCCAGGCGCCTGCAGGTATCTCCCCACAGCTCCACCTGGCCCTGTATCTCCGAGGGAGTGTGGAGGATTCCCCTTTTCTGCTTTTCGGCAGTTGGTAAATCTATCAGCCCTTTGAGCGGGTTAGCCATGCCAGCTCCTCCCTCCGCATTACTCTGCCTTCCAGTTCATTGAAGCGGCATACTCCTCACCTTTTTTCCTCAGTGTGAAATAAACATCCCTTATATCGCTGTCCGTCCAGGTCTCATTCAGCCAGAGGAGAGGAATTCCCACTACATCCGGGGCGAGTGAACCTGCTATGTGCTCGAACCCTGCAACTATCTCTTCGGCCGTTTCCCCGTTGTCGAACATGAACTCGACGAATCCCCTGTTCCCGAATGCCTCTTTTATCTTCGGGATATCTTCTCTTGTGTACCTGTAGGAGCAGTTCAACCCGTTTATCTCAGGGTCGTGGTGGAGATACAGATCGATTGAAGGATTCGGTCCGCAGTTATGAATTCTCCCTCCGGGCCATCGTTTAAAGATTTCATTGTTGTGGGGAATGCTGAACTCCTTGAAAAGGTTGGGCGAGATCGTTGCGCACACATCATCCGAAACAAAGCCTTTCCGCTCTTCGGGTGCCCAGAGTGGATCGAAGTCGATGCTGGTCAACCTGTTGATATCTCCAACAGTTTTGATGATCTCCTCATAACATCGGATCTGAACCTCTACGGCCATGCGAAGTAAATAATGGTACTCCTCGGGGCTGTCGTAAAAGGCCGTGTAGAGGAGATTGGTGCCAAGCAGGTCCTTTGCCGAATTCAGAGGTCCCCCTAAATCTATGCCGGTAAGCGATACGTCCCCGGGGAGGTTTTGACTGAAGTAGCGGAACCACCCCAGGTTGAAAGGCATGAGACCGTCCCTATTAGGGTCGGGCATTTTGAGATCGTAGACCTGCGACATGTTTTTGATGATGTGCTCCTTGACGCCCGGGGCCTGGTTCGGATCGTCGCTCCAGTGTAACTCAACTCCGAACATGGTGGCGAT
>CAZPCG010000370.1:0-2929 GCA_964584875.1 uncultured Spirochaetota bacterium | reverse complement strand
CGGAAACACCCAGAGATGAAGAGTTTTACAAGCAGGGAATAAACTTTGAAAAAACAGGGGACTTTCATCTGGCTGAGGAAGCCTATGAAAAAGCCTTACAGGATGACCCTGATTTTTCGATGGCAAAAAAGGGGCTTGGGAGCGAGGCGGAAAACTTCTTTCTCATGGGGCTTGCGGTCAAGGGAAAGGGGAAGAGGATCAGGGCCACTGAATATTTTCGAAGGGCACTTTCAGTAAATTGCTCACACCGGCGCTCGCGGTGGGAGCTTGATGGATTTGCCGGAGAGTAGCCGGAGGTAAATTACATGATTTTACCTGGGATTGCTTCGGCTTCGCCTCGCAATGACCATTCATTATTTCCTTTTTATTGGTTCCAGGTATTCATTTTTCGGATGATCCATTTTTCATTTTTTCATTGATGAAGGAAGGGGAAGATGATAAAGGTGCTTTACGTAGGGGATGCGGCCGCGGTGCTCGGCACAAGCTTCATCGCATCGCCTTTCAACCTCGAAAACAAGGGGTTCAGCATACACATCTGGTGTAAACCGGTGCTTGACGCGCTGAGCTCAGACGGAGAGATCGAGGTGACACACATGACCAACTGGGATGCCTATCGGGACTTCCCGAAGACCCCTGAGGAATTCAAAAAATATAACGTGGTATTTTTAGGCGATGTGGAGAGCGAAGTCCTGCTTCTCTATCCCGAGTGGACAAAGGCTCCTATGGGTCCGAACCGCCTCAGGTCGCTGAGGGATTATGTGGCAGGCGGTGGAAGCCTGTGTATGATAGGCGGCTGGTCGTCCTTCAGCGGAAGGTTCGGGACGGCTGCCTACCAGAACACTCCTGTTGAAGAGGCCCTCCCGGTTAAATGTGTTCCCGCCGGGGATGACAGGGTTGAAACGCCTGAGGGTACCTGGATAGAGGTACTTGATGAGAAGCATCCTGTTACCAGGAATATACCCTGGGAGAAGTGCCCCTGCTTCCTTGGATATAACCGCATAATTGCCAAGGAGGGTGCAAATGGGAGTATTACGGTCAATTTTTCAGACAAACGGTGCGGTGGCTGGCAAAGGCGGATCAGGTTTAAAGATTCTCAGGAGGTTAATCAAGATGAAAGAGTTCATGGGTATTGGCGTAATAGGGGCAGGGTTAATGGGTATGCTTCATGCAAGGGCTTTTTCCCAGTTGCCCGATGCCCGGGTTGTAGCTATTTGTGATCCGGCGCTTGAAAAAGCACCAGAGATTCCTCATCTCTCACGACCTGTGGATTTTTACCGGGATCATAGAAAGCTCCTGGAAAGGGAAGATATCGATGCGGTTGTGATTGCAACGCCCGAGAACCTTCACAGAGAAGTGGTCGTTGATGCCTCTTCAATGGGCAAGCACATTTTGCTGGAAAAGCCTATTGCAACTACGACGGAAGATGCCAGGCAGATAATAGAAGCTGCGTCAAATGTTAAACTGATGATGGGACATATACTCCGGTTCGATGTCAGGTATGCCCATATCAAGGCAGCAGTTGATGATGGCACAATCGGAAAACCCCTTATCCTTTATGCCCGCAGGAATGCTACAATCCTTGAGGCCCGTCGCCTGGGGGGCCGGGTAGAGGTTGAGGAGTACATCTCCGTTCATGATATAGATCAGGCCTTCTGGTATTTCGATGACAGGGCTGTTAAGGTTACTGCTGAGTGTGTTGAAGGACCTGTAATGAAAGAGCTTGGCGTTCATGATTTCATCTGGATCACGGTAAGGTTCAAAGGCGGGGGGCTGGCTGTAATTGAGACTGGATGGGGCCTTTCGGAAGGTATTGGAAAGTGGAGAAGACCTGCAACATGGGGTGGCTTCGGGGATGTGCACCTTGAGCTTATCGGTGAAAAAGGCTCACTTTACCTGGATTATCGTCCCATGTGTCTTTCAGCAATCGATGAGGAGGGGTGGAAGTTCCCCGACACCTTACACTGGCCCATCATGCACGGAGAGATCGCAGGGGATTTGCTTGAAGAAGACCGTTACTTCATCAAGGTTCTGAAAGGGGAGAGGGATATAATCTCCACGGGAGAGGATGGGTTTAGGGCGCTTGAGGTGGTACTCGCTGCGAAACGCTCCAGTAAGGAAGGCGCATCTGTAAGCCTTGAGTGAGGATTATCAGTATTTAAGGGGATTGCTACGGCTTCGCCTCGCAATGACAATTCATTATTTCGTTATGTTCCGGGTGCAGGGGAATATGTGCGCAGGGGATATTTTCCAAACGCCCTGTATGCACCATAAAATGCTCGGATATTTTCAACGGGCGTTCCTGCCTGGACATTGTGGGAGGAGCAGAGAATATAACCTCCACCATTTGCAAGCTGGGATATACGGAGCCTTACCTCCTGAAACACATCCTCAGGGCTGCCGAAGGGAAGGACCCTCTGATCGTCCACCCCTCCCCAGAAGGAGATGTGTTCTCCAAACTTCCTCTTGAGGCGTGCAGGTTCCATGGCAAGAGGCTGGATAGGGTTCAGTATGTCAACCCCAACATCTATGAGGTCACCGATTATGGGTTCAACATGACCGCATATATGCGTGGCAATTTTGATTTTCGGGTTTAGTCTTTTATACTCACCAAAGAGTTTTTCGTACCTGGGTTTTATAAACTCCCGCCAGAGTTCCGGTGAGATGAGCATCCTGTCCTGGGTGCCCACGTCATCCCCTGCAATTATTATGTCACACCCCATCTCTATCATTTTCAGGCCCGCTTTGAGGTGAAATTCCATGACCAGGTCCATGAGCCTTGCGGCGTAGTCCTTGTTGGTGAGCATGTCCTGAAGGAACTGGGGCATGCTCCTCAAATACCAGGGACCCTCAAAGACCGAACCAAGCACACCACCGGCGATACAGTGAGTTTTCCCGTACCTTTCGATGAGTTGGGCGATCTCCCGGTACT
>CAZPCG010000369.1:0-2942 GCA_964584875.1 uncultured Spirochaetota bacterium | reverse complement strand
CCATTGCCATGATCGTTGGAATCTTTGCGGCCTATGGCGTCTCGCGGTACAGGGCCGGAGGGTCACTCCCTTTCATGCTGCTTCAGCTTCGCATGTTTCCACCCATTGCAATCATCATTCCCATCATGATCATGTGGGCGTTTCTCAGGATGATCGATACCTGGTACGGGCTTGCGATCATCTACGGGGTGGTGACGCTGCCCTTCTCAACATGGCTAATGAAGACATTCTTCGACGATATTCCACGGGAGCTCGACGAGGCGGCGATCGTGGATGGATGCTCCAATCTCGGGGCCTTCTTCAAGGTGGTCATCCCCCTGGCGAAAGGAGGTATTGCCTCCTCGGCGCTTTTCGTGTTTATTCTCAACTGGAGCGACTTCCTCGTCGCTCTGATACTGACCGACCGGCGGTGGACGACCATACCGGTGCACATCAGCAAGCTGCAGTCGGCCCTTGTCGGCGCCCTCTACGGTCCGAAGGCGGCACTCGGGATGATTGCAGCCATTCCCCCCATCGTGTTCGGGATCATAATACAGAAGTACCTGGTGCGCGGTCTGACCTTCGGTGCGATCAAGAAATAGGGGAGCGAGGTCATGGCGAAAATAGATCTGGACAGACTGGTAAAGCGATTCGGGAGGCAGGTTGCGGTCAATGAGCTGAACCTTGAGATAAAGGACAGGGAGTTCATCGCCATTCTCGGTCCCTCGGGCTGCGGTAAGACAACGACCATGAACATGATCTCCGGGCTTCTCAAACCGGACTCCGGCACCGTACGTTTCGATGGCAGGGTGATGAACAACGTGCCGCCTGGAAAGCGCGGAGTCGGATTCATGTTTCAGAATTATGCCGTGTTTACCTTTCTTAACGTGTACGACAACATTGCCTTCGGCCTGCGTATCCGCAAAATGTCCAGGGAGGAAGTCGAAAGGGAGGTCAGGGAGGTTGCAAGGCTTTTGCAGATTCGGCACCTGCTCAATGTGCCAGCTTCGAACCTTTCGATTAACGACATGCAGAAGGTCGCCCTTGCCCGGAGCATGGTGACCAGGCCTCAGATATTTTTGCTCGATGAGCCGCTCTCAAACCTCGATGCTGCGCTGAGAACCGTTATGAGGGCAGAGCTGAAGAAGATCCAGCAGGAGCTCGGCCAGACGACGGTCTACGTAACCCACGACCAGGTTGAAGCGATGAGCCTTGCCGACAGGATAGCGGTCATGAACTTTGCCGTTCTCCAGCAGTTCGACACACCTTACAACGTGTACAATCATCCTAAGAACCTCTTTGTTGCAAACTTCATCGGGAGCCCGACCATCAACTTCTTCGAAGGCCGCTACCGCTCGGGGGCATTTGATCTCGACTACTTCCAGAAGGGTAAGCTACCGGTTTCGCAGAAGTACAGGACCAGGATAGAGGAGGGACTCAGGCAGGAGCGCATCGTGCTTGGCATACGTCCCGAGCACCTCAAGGTTGGTGAGGCAAAAGACAGTAATGCCTCGTCCCTGAGGGCAAAGGTCGCAAGCTATGAGCCGCTTGGAACAAAGACCATCGTGTACATGCATCCCGATGGTGATCCGGGCAGGATCATCAAGTCGTCCATGGACAGCGACTACAAGCCTAAAATCGGCGAGGTGAAGCACCTCATCTTCGAGGAGGATGACCTCTACCTCTTTGACAGGGAATCGACCGATCTGGTCCTGCGATTTGGCAGCTGAGGAAGGGGGCCCTATGGCATCGATTCGACTGGAGAAGGTAACTAAAACCTTCAGAAATACAAAAGCGATCAACAATCTCACCCTCGAAATACGTGATGGGGAGTTTTTCTGCGTGCTTGGTCCACCTGGGGCAGGTAAAACGACCCTCCTGCGGCTGGTCGTCGGCCTGGAGAGACCCGATGGTGGGAGCATCTACATCGGTGGCGAATCCGTGGGTGGTGTTCACCCGAGCAGGCGGGACATCGCCATGATCTTCCAGAACCTTGCCCTCTACCCGGACAAGACGGTCTTCGACAATATCGCTTTCCCTCTGAAACAGCAAAAGGTTTCCGAGGATGATGTGAACAGGAGGGTAGGGGAGGTTGCAAAGAGCCTGAGAATCGACTGGCTGCTGGAGAAGCTACCTTCACAGCTGTCGGGTGGCGAGCGTCAGAGGGTTGCCATAGGGAGAGCCATCGTCCGCCAGCCCAAGGCCTACCTCATGGATGAGCCGCTTTCTAACCTCGATGCCCTCCTCAGGCTTGAGATGAGAGTAACGCTGAAGGAACTGCAGACGAACCTGGGGGAGACCTTCGTCTATGTTACCCACGACCAGGTTGAAGCCCTGTCAATGGGTGACCGCATCGCGGTGCTCGATCGAGGGGTGCTGCAGCAGGTCGATGACCCGGAGACGATATACCGCCTGCCCCGTAACATGTTCGTGGCAACGATTCTGGGGAATCCGCCCATGCAGTTTCTCAAATGCTCCGTCCAGAAGACGGGCATAGGTGTGAGGATCATCCATCCAGCCTTTACCCTCTCAACTGATGTGGCGGCTTTGGGAGAGGTGATCGCTCCTGGCAATGGGGAGGGGAGCGTAGTCCTGGGTCTCCGCCCTGAGGATATAAAGATTTATACTGAAAGACCTTCAGGAAGGTCGATCGATGCGGAAATCTATGTGACCGAGCCCCTCGGGAGTGAAACGATCGTCGATGTGAAGCTCGGAGACAAGGTGATCAAGGCGCTTGCGGAATCGGATTTTGCAGGCCAGTCCGGCCAGAAGATGTGGGTGAGCTTCAACTGCTCGAAGCTCCACCTTTTCCACGAGGAATCCCATGAGTGTTTGCACCATGCGTCTGAGGAGAGCAGGTTTATAATTGAGTGACGGCAAAATCACTGCTTTGTACTCAGACCACACTCACCTGTTCATATACGGGTGTAGGTATGGAAGAGAGACACAAGAGCTTCAGTACC
>CAZPCG010000368.1:295-2945 GCA_964584875.1 uncultured Spirochaetota bacterium | reverse complement strand
AAAATTGTCGTGCTTGCTCCTAACCGCAAAATACCTGCTATAAAAAGAACCCTAGCCCGATTATAAACCTGGCCAATCCTCTTTTCCATTCCTTTTTTACATGAAGAACCACCCCTTGCAAAGTCAGTACAGGTAGCGCATGAACGTTTCATACATCACCTTCACATTCTCAAGTGGTGTATCCGGTCCGATCTCACCGCAGGCAATTATGCCTCCCCTTCTGGTTCCGAGGTGCCCGAACACCTCAAGAATATGCTCTCTCACTTCTCCCGGGGTCCCGAAGGGCATGATGCGCTGACGGTCGAGGTCTGTTCTGAAACAGACCCTGCCTGCAAAGCCCTTCTTCAGCACATCAAGCCCTATGATGGAAGCCTGGCAGTTCAGGACCTTCACTCCGATATCCAGCAGGTCCGGGATGATGTCGATGATGTTCCCGTCCGAATGGAAATGAACATCAACTCCCTTCCCCGTGACCCTCTCAAACATCGCTCTGTAGCAGGGCTTGAAAAACTCCCTCCAGAGCTCCGGTGAGATGAGGAGGCTCGTCTGCGACCCCCAGTCGTCTGCAAAGTGCAGGCCGTCGTAGTGATGTGAAAGCCACCTGTCAATCCACTCCAGGTTGAAGTTGAGCAGGTCATCCCTCAGCCGGTACACCTCCTTCGACCGGTAGGCAAGGTCTGTAAGGAGATTTTCCATGCCCCTGAGCTGCTGCATCTCCTCGAAGAAGGTGATCCAGGCGCCCCTGGCATAGTAGTCCTCGCTCTGCCCCTCCATGTGCCCGCTGTAAAGCCTTGCCTCGGGCTGGCCTGTGCTGAACCTGGGCCAGGTGAAGCTCTCATAGCTGCTCCACTCAGCAAGCGGCCACTCAACGGGAATACCGCATAGACCCTCAACCTCGACCCTCCACAGCGTTCCAAACTCATCGCAGTTTAACCCACCCTTGTAGAGATGGGGGAAGTCATCAATACTCATGTCAGGGAGGAACTCCCAGCCGAAGTCTTCATGCACAGCGCTGAGCAGCTCATCCAGAGCCTTGCCGTACTTTATCTTTGCGGCAGGGAGAATCGCATGGGAAATAGGCGCCCGGTCAGGACAGTCGAAATTGATCGCCCTCAAAACCCGTTCTCTGCTCCTCACTCTTTCACCCTGTCCTGACCGTGGATATTCAAGCTCAACGCTTCCCCCTTTCACTTTGAAATTCCAGCTCACCCTTTCGGCGGCTGCACTGCTTCCCCGAAAAGCAGCGGCACAAACATAAGCCCAATCAAGCTAGATACCGTGCTCATGGATGCTGCAACGCTACTTCCCCGAAAAGCTGCAGCAGGATTCACGGACGATGAGCTCCGGCTTCACAAGTAACTGTGTCGCTGCAACCCCCTCCTCCCGCCGCTGTATCCTCTCCAAGAGATGGGAGGCTGCGATTTCCCCCATTCTGAACTTGGGCTGATGTATTGTGGTCAGGGGAACCCTTGTAAGTGCCGCGATATTGATGTCATCATACCCTATGATCGATACATCCTCCGGCACCCGAACCCCATGCTTCAGCAGGGCTTCCATGCAGCCTATTGCCACAGCGTCGTTCACGGTAGCGATCGCCGATGGAAGCTTTGCAGTACCGTTTCCCCCGATGAACTTTTCAATCAGTTTATACCCATCTAGAAGTGAATGGGCGTTACCCAGAACTATCTGGTCAGAGATACTTAGGCCGCTATCCTCGATCTCTTTCCTGAACCCATCGTACCGCTTCCTCCCGCCATCCAGGCTCATGTCGCGGAGATACATTAACCTGGTATGCCCGAGATCGAGAAGATAGCGGGTTGCGATGCAGGCTCCCTGAAAGTTATCGCTCTCGATCCAGCTCACATCCCTGTCCTTGGAGCTGCCGTTCATGATGAAAAAGGGGATGCCCCTTTCTTTCAGGAGGGAGATTGCCTCGGAATCAGCTCTGACAGGAGTGATGAGAATGCCGTCGACCATGTATCGAACGAGCATCCGCGTGAGCTTTACCTCGCTCTCATAATCAAAATCCGAGCTTGTCAAAAGCATCCAGTAATCGTCTCGCTTCAGAGCAGTTTCAATACCCTTGGCAACCTCTGCGTAAAAGGGGTTCAGTATATCTTCGAGTATTACCCCGATTGTATTGGTTTTGTTCCTCGAAAGGCTGCGCGCGATGTTGTTCGGCTCGTAGCGGAGCTTGCGAGCAACCTTCAAAACCTTTTCCTTTGTGGCCTTACTTATCCTTGTGGAATTGTTCAGGACCCTCGAAACTGTCGACTTTGAAACGCTAGCCATCTGTGCAACATCATTGAGCGTCGGTATATTCACCATGCAGGCTACCATCGTAAATTTTTAAATTATGCAACCGGTTGCACAATTCTTCCATAATTTCACATGACTGTCAAGGATTTTCATTCTAACACCTTATCCCAATCTTCTTGACAAAATATCATTTTGGCTTATCATGGCTGAGAAACTGTTTAGCTGGTAAAATTCTGTATCTTCAAGGAGGATAAAAAATGACACGCAAACTGACCTTCCTTCTTTTCATCCTTTCAGGAGCTGTCATTTTCATGTTTATTTCCGCTCCTGTCAGTGGCGATGCATCCACCGATGTGAATATAGTGGGTATGGAGGTGGGGAGCTGTTTTAT
>CAZPCG010000368.1:0-285 GCA_964584875.1 uncultured Spirochaetota bacterium | reverse complement strand
AAGTACTTTGCAATCAATCTGGCCATCACGGATAATTTGATAGCAGGTTTTACTTCGATCAGGGGAGATGGAATAATCGCCCTTAACTACGACCTGATAAAAATTTCCTATTTTATTTCTGAAAAAAAGCCTCTTGTTTTGGACATTCTGGTAGGTGGCGACGGGGCCAATATAACAGCGGGATTGAACATAACTTTTAACATTTTTGAAAAAAAGATGACCGATGCTCTTTCTACAGCCCTGAAGTTCAAAACCGGGTATCTTTTAACAGAGACCTCCAATCCA
>CAZPCG010000367.1:0-2948 GCA_964584875.1 uncultured Spirochaetota bacterium | reverse complement strand
GGGTACGTCAATGACTTTGCCGGGGTAATGGACGAGGGCTCAAAACTAAGGATAACAGGAATAGCACAGGCGCTGAGGGAGGCAACAGGGGCTGAGATTGCGGTGGTCACTGTTGACACCACTGCTCCCTACTCCTCAATCGAGGAGTATTCAATAGAGCTTGCGGCTGAATGGGGCATAGGGAAGAGGGGTGAGGATACGGGTATACTCTTCCTCCTGACAATGCAGGAGAGAGGTGTGCGGCTCGAGGTGGGTTACGGACTTGAGGGAATCATCCCCGACGGCCTTGCAGGTGAAATCATCGACAGATCGGTGCTCCCTTCACTGAAGGCCGGACAGTACGGCAGCGGCCTACTGAAGGGTGTTGAGGCTGTAACAGGTATCATAGCAGAGGAGTACGATGTTGATCTGAGCGGCTACAACCTCGACGAGAGCAGGAAGTACACTGGAGGGGGCATTCCCAATCTGGGACTCCTCATATTCATCATTCTCATTCTGCTCTTTGGCGGAGGCCGCTTCATCTTCTGGCCTCTGCTATTTCTGGGAGGCATGTCGCGCAGAGGGTTTTACGGCGGAGGGTTTGGCACCCCGAGGGGCGGCTCGGGCCTCGGAGGAGGTTTCTCGGGATTCGGCGGCGGTGGTTTTGGTGGCGGAGGTGCTTCAAGGGGGTTTTAGCATGATGTGGAGGAATGTTTCATGACAAAAGGAAAGATTCTAAGCATAGTTGCTGTCGTTGCAGCTATAATTATTCTTCTCTTCATCTACGGAGCCTGGTATATCGGAACACGCAACACGCTCGTAACCCTCGATGAGGGGATAGATGCTGCCTGGTCAGAAATTGACAACCAGCTCAAGAGACGGAGCGATCTCATACCGAACCTCGTCGCCACAGTCAAGGGTTATGCGGCGCAGGAGCGGGAGGTGTTTACACAGATAGCAGAAGCCCGGGCAAAGCTTGCAGGCGCCCAGACTGTTGGAGAGACAGCTACCGGTTACAACCAGCTCCAGACGGCCCTCGGCCGCCTGCTCGTGATCGTTGAGCGGTACCCGGAGCTGAAATCCAACGTGAATTTCATCAGACTGCAGGATGAGCTGGCCGGCACGGAGAACAGAATATCTGTCGCCCGAAAGCGGTACAACGACAGTGTAAGAGTCTTCAATACAAAGATCAGGCGTTTTCCGGCATCCTTCGTTGCAAACAGGATGGGATTCGAAAAGCAGGAGTATTTTGAAATCGAGGAGCCGGCAAGGGAGGTCCCCCGGGTTGAATTCGAAAGCTGAGAGAGGATGAAAACAGGAGCCATAGACCCAGAGACATCTTTAAAGCAACTTCATGAAAAATCTGATTGACCTTTTTTGTTTATTCTTTATAATAATCGACGTACAGGGGAATGGGGCAAGGGTTTATTGATCCTTCAGGTTTGATTCACCTGGCCAGTGGATTCATTAATCCGAATTCATTAATTCAATGAATACTCTTACAGCTTCAGGTAGAAACGCAACGAAACCGTACAAAATACTAGTCATCGATGATGATGGACTTGTCCTGGAAAGCTTCGAACGGTTGTTCCAGGAGAGCGGGAAAGAGTTCTCCATGGAAAAAACCACGGATAGCAGGGAAGCACTCAGACTCATCGAGGACAACCAGTACGATATAATCATCACCGACCTTGTTATGCCCGATATCGACGGCATACAGGTTCTTCAGAAGGTAAAGGAGATACAGCCCGACACCCAGGTTATTCTCATCACCGCCTACAGCTCCTACAGCAGTGCAGTGGATGCCATGTACTTTGGCGCCTCTGATTACATAACAAAACCGATCAATGTATCCGAGCTTAAGACCCGAATCAACCGGGCTGTAAACAAACGCAAACTCATCGTGGAAAAGGACGATAAGATCCATGAAATGGAGCAGCTCTACTACACAGTAATTCACGATCTCAAAACATTGCTCCTGGCCGTGAAATCCTTCGCCGGGATGCTCTCAAAGGACCACTTCGATAAGCTGGAAGATGATGAGGGACGGTTTTTGCTCAGCAGGATCAATGCAAACATATCAAACATGGAATCCATTACGGAAAAGCTGCTGGAGTATTCAAAAATAGGGAAGCTTGAGGAGGAGTGGTATAATATCGATACTGATGAAATCGTTCAGGAAATAGCAGATAACTTCTCCCTCACGTTAAGAGAAAACAGCATTGATCTCATTATAGAAAGCCCCCTGCCTCCGGTTTATTTTTATGAAAGCGGCCTGAGGAGCGTATTCTCAAACCTCATTGACAATGCTGTGAAGTATTCACAGCGTGGTGTGGAATCGTATATCAAAATCGGAACGCTACCGCCCAGGAAAGATTACCCGGGGAAATACCACATATTCTATGTTGAGGATAACGGTGTCGGGATAGAACCGAAAAGCCTGCAGCTCATCTTTGAATTCTTCCACCGGGAAGAGAAAATAATTCATGAACACGGATACGGCATCGGTCTTGCCCTTGTGAAGAAGATCCTCGGGAGTGCAAACTGCTCCATAACGGTTGAATCCAGAGCGAATGAAAAAACCATATTCCGCTTCGCCCTGCCCGCGGCTATAAAATAGTCGGCTTTGCCGGAGGAAACCTTAACTGTGCATTACATTGATCTCCTCCTCTCATTCATTCTTTTCGTCATGGGTGTACTTTTCATCATAAGAAATAAAATGAGGATGAACCGGTGGATAATCGCCCTCTCCCTCCTCTTCTTCCCCGCAGCCCTCATCACCTACTACTTCCCTGAGGTCAACAGGGATGTAGTGGGGGACATCTCCGTCCTTCAGATCGTCATGTACCCTCTGATGAAGATCATAATACTTCTGTCCCTGTTTCGCTACATTCGATATTCGAAGGGCGCCCCCCAGTAGGAATGCGCCATGAAACCTTCAGAGTATGGAGTGCGATTCTACCGTGAGT
>CAZPCG010000366.1:0-2950 GCA_964584875.1 uncultured Spirochaetota bacterium | reverse complement strand
CGGATGCGATCCTCCCCACCCTAGGCGGACAGACAGCGCTCAACCTGGCTGCCACCCTCGACGAGATGGGGGTATTGAGGCAGTTCGGGGTCGAGTGTATCGGAGCAAACATCGAGGTTATCAGGAGAGCAGAGCAAAGGGAGCTCTTCAAAAAGGCCATGGAAGAGATTGGGCTCGATACGCCGCGAAGCGGCCTCGCTCACTCCATAGGTGAAGCCCGGAAGGTTGTGGAGGAGGTTGGCCTTCCAGTCATCATAAGGCCGAGCTTCACACTTGGCGGGCAGGGGCAGAGTATTGCCCGCAGCGAGGCAGAGCTCCTGGAATCGGTCAGCAAGGGGCTTGACTCGAGCCCCATTCATCAGGTGCTCATCGAGGAGTCGATTTTCGGGTGGAAGGAGTTCGAGTACGAAGTGATGAGGGACAAAAACGACAATGCCGTCATCATTTGCTGCATCGAGAATATAGACCCCATGGGCATCCATACCGGCGACAGCGTCACCGTTACTCCTGCCATGACCCTCTCTGACCAGGAAAACCAGTACATGCGAAACGCTTCCATTGCAATTCTGCGTAAAATAGGCGTTGAAACCGGAGGTTCGAACGTGCAGTTTGCCATGCATCCTGGTACCGGCCGCATCGTCGCAATCGAGATGAACCCGAGGGTGTCCAGAAGCTCTGCACTGGCTTCGAAGGCCACAGGTTTTCCTATTGCAAAGATTGCGGCAAAGCTTGCGGTGGGCTACACCCTCGATGAGATTCCGAACGATATAACGAAGAAGACCCCTGCCTCCTTTGAGCCTGTCATCGACTACGTTGCGGTAAAGTTCCCCCGCTTTACCTTCGACAAGTTCCCGGGAACCCCCAGAGAGATCACAACCCAGATGAAGTCGGTCGGCGAGGTGATGGCACTCGGCCGAACATTCCTCGAGGCGTTCTTCAAAGGCCTGCGTGCCCTTGAGCATTCTGAGAAGTGGTACGAGGAAGCGGAGAGGGCAAGCACGGAATTCATCCTCCAGTATATCCAGAGGAATTCACCTGACCGGATGCCCTACATAATCGAGGCCCTGCGGAGGGGGGTTTCTGAGAGGGAGATAGCAGATGCGACGAAGATTGACCCATGGTTCATTAAAATGTTCGGCAGGGCAGCAAAGACAATCCAGTACGTAAAGGACAATCCACTGGCCCCCGAATCCCTGAGAAGGGCAAAATCTATCGGGCTCTCCGACGAGCACATCTCATACCTGAAAAATACAGATGAGTTAGAGGTTCGCAAGCTTCGAAAGCAGCACCACATCATCCCAACCTTCAAGATGGTCGATACCTGTGCTGCCGAGTTTGAGGCCTTCACCCCCTACTTCTACTCAAGCTATGACGCCGAGGACGAGACAATCGAGACCGAAAAGCAGAAGGTGCTCATCATAGGGAGCGGGCCGAACAGGATTGGGCAGGGAATAGAGTTTGACTACTGCTGTGTTCAGGCCTCCTTCGAGCTGAGGGCTCTTGGCTATGAGACCATAATGGTGAACTCAAACCCTGAGACCGTAAGTACCGACTACGACACCTCCGACCGGCTCTACTTCGAGCCTGTTACCTTTGAGGATGTGATGAACATTATCGAGAAGGAGCGCCCCATCGGGACAATCGTGCAATTCGGCGGGCAGACGCCGCTCAACATCGCACGCATCCTCGAGGAAAAGGGGGCAAAGATCCTCGGCACCTCCACTGGGTCCATAGACAGGACGGAATCGAGAGAGGAGTTTGCTAAGCTCATCGATGAGCTGCATCTCAGGCAGGCTCGAAACGGTACGGCTAAGGGTGTCGATGAGGCTGTTTCGATAGCAAAGAAAATCGGCTACCCGGTTCTTGTTCGCCCTTCCTACGTCCTCGGCGGCAGGAAGATGGCCATACTCTACGATGAGGCAAGTCTCAGGGCCTACCTGACAGGTGTTGCTCTTCTGTCTGACAAAAACCCCCTCCTGATCGACCAGTTTCTCGAGGATGCCTTCGAGTACGACATCGATGCGGTCTCCGATGGGGAGAAGGTCGTCATAGGCGGCGTCATGCAGCATATCGAAGAGGCGGGGGTTCACTCTGGGGATTCCGCCTGCTCCATCCCTCCTGTGAAGTCGAAGCCTGAGTGGGTGGAAGAGATGAAGAGGCAGACGCGACTAATTGCAAAGCACCTCAAAGTGGTGGGGCTCATAAACATACAGTTTGCCGTTAAGGAAGATCTTGTGTACATCCTGGAGGTCAACCCTCGTGCCTCACGTACGGTTCCCTTCGTCTCAAAGGCAACATCTTTCCCCCTGGCGCGTATCGCCACCGCAATCATAACCGGGAGAACCCTATCCGAGCTGGGGATCAGCGACGACCTCGAGGCGAGATACGTCTCGGTGAAGGAGGCCGTGCTCCCCTTTGACAGGTTCCCTGGAGTTGATCCCCTGCTTGGCCCAGAGATGCGCTCCACTGGGGAGGTGATGGGAACCGGAGCTTCTTTCGGAGAGGCCTTCTACAAGGCAGAGCTCGGTGCCAACACCCCTCTTCCGACCAATGGGACGGTTTTCATCAGCGTAAACGACTACGACAAGCCTACGATCCTGCCCGTTGCAAAAAAGCTCAGTGAACTTGGCCTGAGGATAACGGCGACTAAGGGCACGGCCGCCTACCTCTGGGAACACGGGGTATGGGCGGAGGTGATACAGAAGGTCCACGAGGGCCACCCGAACGTGCTTGACTACATCAGGCACGGAAAGCTTGACCTCTTCATCAACACCCCCCTCGGTAAGGCCTCTCAGATGGACGACTACCTTATAAGGCTTGCTGCCATCATGCATGGTCTGCCCTATACGACAACCACCTCGGCAGCCCGGGCGGCCGTAGAGGGGATCGAGGCGAAGCTGCTCGGCCACATCTTCGTCCGCCACCTGCAGGAGAATCCCCGCATGTGATG
>CAZPCG010000365.1:0-2953 GCA_964584875.1 uncultured Spirochaetota bacterium | reverse complement strand
TGCTTAAATGGGAATTGTTCACCAGCGACTAATTGAATCTGCTCAATTTAAGCCAAATGAGGTGGTCAACATAGACAGCAAAAACGGTGTGATGCAGATCGACCGTACCGGTTTGAGCCACATCGACAATGCGGCTCGGAACAGGAAGATCATCCTCAACATCATACGCACAGAGGCTCCCATATCGAGGAAGGAGGTCGCACAGATCTCCAGGCTCAGCATCGCAACGACAAAGCGGCTGATCGAAGAGCTTCTCAGGGATAGCCTTGTCGTCGAAGTGGGTGTCAACGACAGCACGAGGGGCCGGAAAGCCTCGCTTCTTCAGCTCAACAGCAACTACTGCTGCGCCATTGGCCTGAACATCATCCACTATGCACTTGAGATCGTGGAGCTTTCCTTCACCGGGAAAGTCATCTATCAAAACACCATTGAGGATATTGAACCCCACAGAGATGCGATACTACCGCACCTGAGAAGAGAAATTCGAAAGGCGATTGAATTCCATGAGGAGAGCTGCCGGGGAAAACTGCTTGGAATTGGCATCGGCATTGCGGGTTTAGTCAACACCTCCGAGGGGCTTGTCCTCTATACCCCAAACATGACAGGATGGGACAACGTCGCCCTCGCCCATCAGCTGAAGGAGGAGTTCAACACCGACGCGATCGTCGACGACACCGTCCGCTGTATGACCTTATCAGAAAAACGCTACGGTGCGGCAAAGGAGCTGAGCAACTTCCTTTATATCTACATAGGGAGGGGTGTGGGCTCGGGTATACTCCTGGATGGGAGGATCTACAGGGGGAAGCACGGAGTTGCCGGTGAGTTTGGTCACATGACGATCAGAGAGGATGGTAACCTCTGCAACTGCGGGAACAGGGGGTGCCTTGAGGCACACGTTTCCATGGAGCGGATCCTCGAAGAGGCAAAGAGGGGCATTTCGTTAGAGGCGGATACCACCCTCAGAACTTGTATTGGAGGAGGCAGTTTAGAGGGAGTAATTGAAAAGGGGAGAGCTAAAGGGAGAGGCATCGAAGAGAAAAGCGCCGGAGGGGGAAGTATCATCACACTTCAGAGCATATCATCTGAGTCAGAGAAGGGTGACAGGTTTGCCAGCAGTATAATAAATAGGGTTGGCGAGCACATCGGGACAGGGATTGCAAACCTCGTCAACGTGTTCGATCCCGGTGTGATAATCCTGGGGGGAGAGGTGATCGATGCCTTCGGTGAGCCTCTCATAAAAAAGGTCAATGATATCGTGCAGATGAAGGCTATCAGGGCCATTTCATCAAGAACCCGCATTGTGCGCGGGGAAGTGATGGGATGGACTGCTTCAAGGGGTGCGGCTACACTCCTTATAGAAAAGTACCTGCAGAACAGCATTTTAAATATTTAAAAACCATATCGAATATACTGTTGAATGATTGTAAAAATACGCGATTGTCAAATTCTTAAAAATAACCGAAAGATCAGGACCTGCGTTAACTATATAAAAATGGAGGTGCAGGAATGGTAGAAATCGCAGCATGCATAGAACCTTTTTTCTCAGACCTCGACTATGATCGGAGAATTGAGAAGATCCACAGGCTGGGGTTTAAAGCCTACGAGTTCTGGTTCCACGACAAAAGATACGATGGGAAAAGCTTAATCGATGAACCTAAAGACTTTGACAGAATCGCTGAGCTTAACGACCGCTACGGTCTGAAGTCATCTGATTTCGTGTACAACCACCCTGACGGTGGAATCAAGGCTGCCCTCATAGATCGTAAGGACAGGAACAAGCTCCTCGAAAACCTCGAGATAATGATCGGCTTCGCAAAAAAGATAGGCTGCAGCAGGTTCATCAGCGCTGCAGGCAACAGGGTACCTGGATTGAAGCCCGAGGAGGCAGTGGAGAACATGATTGAATCACTCTCAGAGATGATGAAGATATGCGAGAGAGAAAACATCACCCTCCTCCTTGAGCCTTTCAACACGAAGGTGGACCACCCGGACTACTTCCTCGACGATCCGCACCTCTGCATCGACGTACTCAAAAAGGTGAACAGCAAAAACGCAAAGATGCTCTTCGACATCTACCACATGCAGATCATGTCGGGGAATATCCTGGCCTTCGTAAGGGAAAACATCAAGTATATAGGGCACTTTCACATAGCCGGTGTGCCTGGACGGCATGAGCCAGCGGAGTGTGAGCTGAACTACCGTTACATCATGGATGAAATCAGCAACATGGGCTACGATGGGTATGCAGGCCTCGAATACTGGCCAACGATTGACCATGGGGAATCTCTGCGCCAGACACTAAAATACTTCACTGAGTAGTCGGGGGGATGGGGAAGCTCCATTCTGTACAAAAGGTCATCCCTTGACAATTTTTCCAATATAACGTACAGTGTATCATCTGTGTTTTTAATACAATCATGGGTGAGATGCTATGAGGGAAAGTTTGGGAAATAAACTTGGTAATTTGCTTGTCGAGGATAAAAAGCTTTCAAAAGAACAGCTCGAAAAGGTGCTTCAAGTACAGAAGGAATACAGAGAGGTTGAGGTCCCCCTCCGCCTTGGAGAAGTGATTGTGGAGTCGGGAGTCAGTACTGCTTCCAACGTATCCGATGCTCTGCACCGCCAGCGTGATCAATATATAAAGTCCAACACCATAGGGCAGATACTGCTTGAGCTCGGATTTGTATCCTATGAGCAGCTCGAACAGGCGATAGAAGCTCATCTGGATATTCTCGCACCGCTTGGAGAAGTTCTTGTGGAGCAAAGGATCTGCACCCAGGAGCAGATTGACAGGGCCCACAGACTTCAGCTCATACGAAGAGTTACAGCGATCCGCCGTCCGCTTGCATCTAAATTCGATCCAATAAATGTCATGGAGATCCTCGTGGAGGAAATGGCCGATGGACTTATCAAGCAGCACGATGGATGCAGCTGTGATCAGTGCAGGGCAAAT
>CAZPCG010000364.1:0-2960 GCA_964584875.1 uncultured Spirochaetota bacterium | reverse complement strand
ATGACAACATTTGTAATATGTAAAACCCCAGGATATTAAGCAATTACGAAATTCTTTCATTACGCTTGTAAAAATATTGGGGGAGAAAAATTATGAAGGAAAAGAGAACGTTGTTGATGAAGAAAGGTTATGAGAGGCTTGCTCTTGAAGGCGGCAGGCCTGTACGTGTGAAACCAATACCACCTGAGTATCCTGGTGTGCCCTACTTCGATGAGAAGGAAATGGAGTATGTAACAAGGGTAATAAAATCAAGAAATCCCTTCCGCTTCTATGGACCCAACCTCCAGCACATGTGTGACAGGCTGGAGGAGGATTTTGCCAAACAGCGAGGGGTGAAGCATGCCCTCGGCGTGAGCAGCGGGACAGAAGCTCTCTACGTAGCTCTAGCAGCGCTCGGGATCGGACCGGGCGATGAATTACTTCTCCAGGGTTACTTATGGACGAGCTGCATCAATGCAGTGGTGAGGCTTGGGGCGATACCGAGGATGGTCGATATCGATGAGACCTTCACAATGTCCCCCGGTGACCTCGAAGCAAAGATTGGACCCCACAGCAGGGTCGTTCTGTTTGTCCACATGAGCGGGGCAGCGGGCAACATCGAACCTGTAGTTGCAATAGCTCGTAAAAAGGGGTTGAAGGTTTTGGAGGATTGCGCCCAGGCAAATGGGGCAAAGCTAGGAGGGAAATCGATCGGTACCTTCGGGGATATCGGGATATTCAGCCTCCAGATCAATAAGAACATCACCGCAGGTGAGGGGGGAATAATCATATGCAACGATGACCACCTTTACAGGCGGTGTTTTGCGGCCCACGACCTGGGCTATGCTCGGAACAACAAGGGCAGGCTTATGGAAACATGCGATGACCCTCGGTATCAGCTGTGGGGCGCAGGAGCGCGTATGAGTGAACTGACCGGGGCCCTTGCATTAGCTCAGCTCGGTAAGATCGAAACTATAACAACCGCTATGAGAACTGCGAAATGGAGGATACGCAGCCAGCTTGAGGGAATTCCAGGATTACAATTCCGCAAAATACTGGATCCGGAGGGTGATACGGGATGTTTCCTTATCAGCATCTATGAAAATCCCGAGAAATGCAGGAGATTCACCGAGGCTTTGAAGGCTGAGGGCATTCGTGGCGAAGGAGATTCTAATCCCTGCCTTACCATGGAAGAATGGGGGTTGCACTGGTTTTTTAACAACTTGAGCCTCGTAAACAAGCGCAGTATATCTGCCAGCGGATGGCCATGGACGCTGGCGGAGAATGCCTTTGCGAGAGATTACACCTACGGGCGCAATACGTTACCAAACTGTGATGACCTGGCAGGCAGATCTGCCGTGTTGATGATCCCATCGAATCTTTCCGATGAGGATGTAAGTGATATCGTAAATGCCTTTAAAAAGGTTGCGAGGCATGTTCTGTAGTACAATCCCGGAAACTCTGTGGAGAGTTTACATGCCGGTTGTCCTATCTTCTTGAAGAAGCATTTAAAGGTTATAAACAGGTACAGTTTACAGTGGTGAAAAAATAGATTGAGGAGGCGGATGTGAGCAAGTTAGCTATTAAGGGCGGAAGCAAGACCATCGACAAGAACTTGAAGTTACCTGACTGGCCTATTGTAACCGACGAAGATGTAAAGGCGCTTCAAGGGGTGATTGATAGCAGAAATTACTGGGGGAAGGAGCATCCTGAGGTTGTAGCCTGGGAGAAGGAGTATGCGAAATATACCGGGATGAAGTACTGCCTTGCTCTGAACAGCGGTACGGCTTCACTACATGCCTGTATTGCCGGTATCGGCACCGAGCCAGGTGATGAGATTATCGTGCCCGCTTTGACATTCCTTGCATCCGCGACAGCCGTTCTCCACCACACGGCAATTCCTGTGTTTGTCGATATTGACGGCATGACCTTCAACATCGATCCCTCCAGGATAGAGGAAAAGATAACCGGTAGAACGAAAGCCATCATGGCGGTTGACTATCATGGGTTGCCTGCTGACTATGATTCTATCTATAAAGTGGCAAAAAAGCACAATTTAATAGTTATTGAAGATGGTTCTCAAGCCGGTGGGGCAGCGTACGATGGTAAAAAGGTGGGAAGTCTTGGGGATATCTGCGGTGCGAGCACAATGCCTCTCAAGCCAATCCCTGGAGGCGGTGAGGGAGGGGTTCTCACGACGAACAACGAAGCCTACCGTGATCTTGCTGACATGGTGAGGATGTTTGGGGAAATAGTCGGGAAGGGAGAAGAAAGAAAGTACAATGCATATACAATGGGGTGGAATTACCGGATAAGCCCATTTTCAGCAGCGATGGCAAGAAGCCAGTTGAAAAGGGTGGACAAGTATCTTGCGGAGCGCAGGAGGAAAGCGGCGTACATATCAGGACAGCTAAAAGAGCTGCCTGGTATAATACCACCCCATGTCCCAGAGGGTTCCACCCACTCGTACTATATATACTATTTCAAGCTCGATCCGCAAGCCGCAGGGTACGATGTAGCTCCGGGAAGATTCCGGAAGGCTCTACAGGATGTGCTCCGGGCGGAAGGGGTTTTTGTGAAGCTCTCCCAGCGGACGCCGATTCCGGGCCAAGCCCTGTTCCAGATCAAGAGAGGGTTTGGTAAGGGTTTTCCATGGACCGGAACTTTCGGTCGCGATGTTCCCTACAGGATCGAGGACTACCCGGTGACACTGGATGTGCTCGAAAGGTCACTGGCTCTTGATGTGAGATATATGAATCCGTTGACCGGGGACGGAGTGATGGAAAGAGTCCTTGACGCCTTCCGCAAGGTCTGGGCAAATTTGGATGAAGTCGTACGGTATGCTGAAGAGCTCGATTACAGGCAGCCGTGGGAAGAGCTTTCTATGCTCCCCCCGAAGGAGCAGATTGTCGAGTATGTGGCTGAAAACCTTGACAGTCAATTCAAGCAGCAGAGAGTCGTATGAACGGCCCCGCTGAGCT
>CAZPCG010000363.1:0-2980 GCA_964584875.1 uncultured Spirochaetota bacterium | reverse complement strand
ACAGGGTTCCAATCGAGACGATCTGCGGTGGAAGGGCAAGATGCGGCCGGTGTGTGATTCGCATTGTCGAGGGAGCCGGTTTTTTGACGAAAAAGAGGCCTGCGGAAATGGAGAGGCTCAAAGCGGTAAATGCCGCCCAGGATATGCGATTAGCCTGTCAGACTCACTCGTGGGGTGATGTTACGATAGAAATTATAAATTTAAAGCAGAGATGAGCAGAAGAACTCAAGCTTTTTCATGTTACAGATACGGGGTTCATGCATTATATTCATTGGATTAGCCTTACCTTCAATCTTATTGAAAAAGCAGGAAGCATCATGTACCTTGCAGTTCTTGGATGCAGCATTTTCAAACATGAACTGAAGTTCCTCGGACCGCAGGTCACCTCAAAACTCGACTGCTACTGGCTCCCCCAGAGGCTTCATAACAAACCGCTCGAGCTTAGAAAGCTTATCCAGGAGGAGATCAGTACCATTGACCGGAGCGGCAAGCCCTACGATGCCATAATCATAATCTACGGTGTTTGCAGCAAGGGGACGGTTGGCGTCTACTCGGAGCGCTACCAGTTGGTCATCCCGAGGGTGCAGGACTGCATCGCGATTCTTCTTGGCTCCAGGGAACGCTATATGGAGCATTTCAGAAAGAAACCTGGCACATACTGGTTTACGAGGGGTTGGATAGAGACGGGCTTCAATCCAGGGAAAAAGACGAGGTACGAGGGGGTGTATGACCCCTACAAGGAACGGTACAGGGAGTACAGGAAAAAGTTTGATGAGACAATCTCCCGCTATCTCCTGAGCGAGTGGGACCAGCGCTGGATCCGTAATTACACAACCCTCGCCTTCATAGATTGGGGCATTAAGGGAGATGAGAGGTTCAGGAGGAAGGCCGAAGAGAATGCCCGGGGCCTCGGGCTGGAGTATGAGCACCTCCAGGGAGACCCCCAGCTCCTTCTAAATCTGCTCAATGGCAGCTGGGACAACCATACCTACCTCCGGGTCATGCCCGGGCAGAAGGTAATGCCCTCCTATACAGACGATATACTGACCTGTAGCGGAAAGGCGATAGAGACCGCTCTTGCTAAACCGGGTGAAGCGGTCATAGGTGGAGAGGTGATTGGGAGGAGGGAGGGTGTGGGCCTCGGCATCGATGCCGGTGGAACTTACACCGACGCGGTGCTGTACGATTTCACCGCTGAAAGCGTACTTGCGTGGTCCAAGGCTGTGACTACCCATGATGACTACACTGTCGGCATCTCGAACGCGCTCGGCGACCTGTTCAGCGGGGTTGAGCCCTCAACGGCCAGGCGTATAGGCCTTGTATCCCTCTCCACTACCCTTGCCACCAATGCAATCGTGGAGGGAAAGGGCGGAAGGGTTGGGCTCGTACTCATCGGGTACGACCGTTACTCGTTGAAGAAAATCGACCTGCGCCCGAGGGTCGTGATAAGGGGGAAGCACACCATAGATGGGGAACTGGTCGAACCTATGGATTTGGATGAGGCAAGGGAAGCTATCAAGGAGCTTTTAAGAAAGGGAGTTGATGCTTTCGCTGTTTCAAGCGAGGTGGGTGTGAGAAACCCTGAATATGAGCTGAAGGTGAAAGAGCTCGTTCAGGAGTCCTGTGACCTTCCCGTGGTATGCGGAAGTGAGCTCACCTCAGAGCTTAACTGCGTGAAAAGGGCCAACACCTGCTTCTTCAATGCCAGGCTGATACCGCTCGTTACCCATCTTCTCTCCTCGGTGAAGGGTGTGCTCGAGGGAATGGGAATATCTGCTCCTATCATGATCGTGAAGGGCGATGGAACCCTCATGAGCGAGCAGGTGGCCAGGGCCAAGCCGGTTGAGATGGTTCTCTCAGGACCCGCTGCAAGCGTCATCGGAGGGGCCTACCTCTCAGGTGTTCAGAACGGCTATGTTGTTGACATGGGTGGTACAACCACGGATGCAGCAGTTGTGAGAGGCGGTTTTGTCGCCTTCAAGGAGGATGGGATCAGCATCGAGGGGTTCAGAACGGCTGTGAGAACCGTCGACGTGCACACCTTCGGTCTCGGCGGGGATAGCTATATACGGCACAGGTCGAGGACCGGGAGCATCACGGTAGGGCCTGAGCGGGTTATTCCCCTCTCCTACCTTGCCCTTCTATATCCCGACATTCTCAAACGTCTGAGAAAGAAAACAGGCTTTGCCCCGGGTGAGGATGCGCTGGTGCAGCCGGTTGATTTCTTTCTCTTTCAGAAGAGTATGAAAGGCCAGGACTTCCACCCGCAGGAGAAAGCCATATTCGAAGTCCTGAAAGAGATGGGCCCGCTCGATCGAACCGAGTTGACCCGGCGGGTCGGAGCCTTCGGCGTGTCCCTGCTCAGGACGGAGAGGCTTGAGCAGTACGGGAATATAATTCGCTCGTCCCTCACTCCGACAGATCTGCTCCACGCAGCAGGCAGGGTATCGTTCTGGAATAAAGAGGCAGCAAAAGAAGGGGTTAGGATCTATGCCGAGAGGATCGGGTGCAGCGATGCGGAGTTCATCGAGAAGGCCTTAAGGGAGTTCTACCGATCCCTCATCTACCAGCTCTTTACATTCCTGTTCAAGGAAGAGAGTGGAATTCAGGACGAGGCGCTTCTGTCCCACAACCTCTCTCACCATCTGTTCTCAGGCAGAGAGAACATCCACATAGGGGTGCGTCTCAAAAAGCCCCTCGTATTTATCGGCGCTCCGGCCCAGGTTTATGCAAGAGGGATGGAACAGTTCGTAGACCTCGATGTTCGAGTACCGCCGCATCACGCCGTTGCAAATGCCATCGGTGCGATTACAGGCGCCATACGGGAGAGTATAAAAATACTGATACGGCCCGAAGAGGGGCGCGGATTCATCGCCTTTACCTCAAAAGGAAAGATGAATTTTGCATCTCTTGATGAGGCTAAGCAACAGATGTCCCAACTCGCCCGTGAGATGGTTGCAGAGAGGGCTCAGATGGCAGG
>CAZPCG010000362.1:0-2986 GCA_964584875.1 uncultured Spirochaetota bacterium | reverse complement strand
CCATCGCCCGCGTCATCCCAACATAGCAGAGCCTTCGCTCCTCCTGGAGATCGCCCAGCCTCAACCCCGAAAGATAGTGTGGGAATATCCCCTCCTCCATACCTGCAATGAAGACAACCGGGAACTCAAGCCCCTTCGCGTTGTGGAGGGTGATGAGATACACCCTGTTGGTGCCAAACTCCTCCTGGCGGGCGCCCTGGTCAAGACTCACCTCCTGTGCAAAATCCACGATGTTAACGTCGCTGTCGCTCTTCGCAAACTCCTCAACCGCGTTATAGAGCTCATCGAGGTTCTTTTTCTTCTCTATATGGTTCTCCTTCTGGAGCCATTCCGGGTATCCTGAGGCACTGTATAGTTTCCTGAGAAACTGAGGAGGACTGACCGAATACAGGTTACGCATCAGATCATCGAACAAATCGAAAAAAGCCAGAAGATGGGATGTACGATTCGGAGGCAGGGAGAAATCCTCATCGGGCTGAAAGAAGGGACGGCCTCTTCTCAGCGTTGCCTGAACCAGGGCTTCAACCGTTTTTGCCCCGATACCCCGGGGAGGTTTGTTGGCTATTCTCCGCAGGGCTACCTCGTCCATCGGATTTGCTGCCAGCCTGACGTAGGCGAGGATGTCTTTGATCTCCTCCCTTTCATAGAACCTCAGGCCGCCGACTATCGCGTAAGGGATTCGGCTGCGGGCAAAGACCGACTCGAAAACCCGTGACTGGGCGTTCATACGGTAGAAGACCGCAACGTCTGAGTAGCGGTAGTCCCCGCCGTGCACCAGTTGCTGAATCAGGTCAGCTATGCAAAATGCCTCATCGTAATCCGACGGGGTTCTGTAGAAAATCAGCTTTTCACCTTCGCCTTTCTTCGTGTAAAGCGTTTTCCCCAGCCTTCCCGTATTGTGGTCGATGAGGTGGGAGGAGGCGGTGAGTATACTCTGGTAGGATCGGTAATTCTCCTCGAGCTTTATGATCCGCGTGTTCCTGAAGTCCTTCGTGTAGCTCATGACATTCTCAACCCGTGCGCCTCTGAAACCGTATATCGACTGATCATCATCCCCGACAACGCAGATATTGCCTTCCGGGAGCGCAAGCAGCTTTACCAGCACGTACTGGGCATGGTTCGTATCCTGGAACTCATCGACGAGGATGTAGCGAAACCGCCTCTTTAAATAAGCAAGGGCCTTGGAGTTTGAGCCAAGCCCCCTTGCAAGCTTGCCTATAAGGTCTCCAAAGTCAAGCAGATTCTCCTGCTCAAGCCTACGCTCGTAGGTATCGAAGATCTCATAGAAGTACGGGTCTGTGGAGAACTCATCTGCCCGGGCTCCCCCTGCATCGAGCAATCTGTCCTTGGCCCTGTTGATCAGGTACGCGTATCTGCCGGGGTTGTGGGTTTCAGCGTCGAGTCTTAAATCTCTCATTATTCTTTTCACGATATCGAGCTGATCCCGCTCATCAAGTATCGTAAAGCCAGTGCGCAGATTCAGCATGTTTCCCATGGTACGCAAAAGCCGGGCTGCTGTTGAATGAAAGGTCTTTATCCACACGTCGCACGCAGCCCCGAGGAGTACCTCAACCCTCTCCTTCATTTCATTGCTGGCCTTGTTGGTGAAGGTCACCGCAAGCAGGTTTTGGGGATCGTAGCCGCATTCATTGATGAGGTAGGCTATTTTATAGGTTATCACCCTCGTCTTGCCGCTCCCGGCACCTGCGAGGACCAGCAGAGGGGAGCCGATGTGGCGCACCGCTTCAAGCTGGGATGCATTCAGATGCTGCTCATAGGGAATGCGCTGATCCATGGCCGAAATGCCCCCAAACTTACATGAGATAATACTGCCTCAGCCCACCTGGAAATCAGGGCCGATTAAAAAAAAGTAACCCTCAAGAGCTGGAGCACAGCATTGGCAGCGGCCCCTGAAACAAGGTCATCCAGCATGATGCCGGCTCCACCCTTTAGTTTATGCACAGCCCGTACAGGTCCCGGTTTCAGGATATCAAGAGCCCTGAACAGGGCAAAGCCCACCGCACAGTAGGCGACCCCCTCGAAAGTTAATGCAAACCTAAAGGATATGAATGCAAGGAGCATACCCCCTACCTCATCTATGACGATCCTGGAGGCATCCCTCTCATGGAACAGCTGTTTTTCTGCGTAATGGGCAATGGGGAACCCAAAAATTATGACCGCGAGGGGCAACAGGAGATAGTGAGCGCTCCTTGAAAACCCCATCCACAGGCCGCAGGCAAAAAGCGATGCCCATGTACCCCTAGCTCCAGGAATATAACCGATGAAGAACACGGTGGAAAGCGCTTTGAGCAGCGTTTCAAGCCGAAAGAGGTGCCTGTTTTTGATGATATAATTAAACATGGAGAAAAATGCAATGGCAGCCGACACCAGGACAAGAATCTTCGGCAGGCTGTTCAAAAGCCTGCCCACCCATGGGCCCGTGAGAGATATCCATAAGGCAGCCATACCTTCCTCCGGAACAGCCGCCAATCCCGAAGCCGGGCCCCTCCCCGCAAGCACCCTCATGATAAGGAGTAGAAACAGAAGTACGATGATGGCAGACATATGAAATGCCGTTTTTACCTTGCCTGAAAACTCCGTTTTCATCGGGCTTCTTTGCCGTACCGCTGTTACACGCATCAGGGTCACGACCACTTCTCGCAGTAGAATGACGAGCACGAGCCACAGCGGCACATCAAATTCCGGCATGAGCGTAAAGGATACGAAGGCTCCCCCAACAAGGAGCTTGTCAGCGAGGGGATCAAGAAACTCGCCGAAGCTGGACTGGGCCTCAAGCTTTCTTGCAAGCAGCCCGTCGAGGTAGTCGGTCAGGGCAGCTATAGAGAAGAGAACAAGCGCGATGAGTGCTGAGACGGGCGTCTGACCGAAAAGAGCGAGGACGAAAAAGGGAACGACTGAGATTCTGAATAGAGTAAGTACGTTGGCAATGCGAGGTAAGGGGCGTCTTTTTCCACTGATCGTTCTT
>CAZPCG010000361.1:0-2990 GCA_964584875.1 uncultured Spirochaetota bacterium | reverse complement strand
GAGAGTCCGAGATGGCCTTCGCCATGTTAGAGGGAATAGCAAACCCCAGACCCTCCGATCCCTGCGAGGCCGATACGATCAGGGAGTTGACTCCTATGACCTTACCCTGGAGGTTGATGAGAGGCCCTCCGCTGTTGCCCGGATTTATCGAGGCATCGGTCTGGATGAAGTCCTCGTAACCTGTGGGCCCAAGAACGCCAATGTTAGTCCTGTTCTTTGCGCTGATTATCCCTGCAGTCACTGTAAAGCTCAGGCCTCTCGGAGATCCAATGGCCACGACCCACTCCCCCACCTTGACCGCATCGGAATTCCCGAACTCGGCATACTTCATACCACTAACCGGCTCGATCTTGACTACGGCCAGGTCGGTTCTCGGGTCTTTTCCCACGAGCTTTGCATCGTGGGTTGTTCCATCAAAGAGGGTCACAGCTATCTTGTCGGCATTCTGCACCACGTGGTTATTGGTAATGATGTAACCATCCCTGCTGATGATAACCCCGCTCCCGAGGGCGGATATGGGAACCTGTCGCTCCCTTTCCTGTGGAGGACCGAAGAAATATCTGAAGAAGGGATCATCCCCGAAGGGAAAACCGAAATCGGGGGCCCTCTGGGAGACTGTCCCGGTCACATTGATGTACACCACGGTGGGCATGAGTGCTTCGGAAACCGTGCTGATGGCAGTGGTGAACCCGCCTTCATCCCTGATGACGATGGTCTGTGCCGGCGTTGCCTCTTCCGCCTTTCCCCTGCCAGGGCTTGAGCCCATTCCAAGAAAAAAGAAGAGAACACCGGTAATCACAAGGGCTGTGACAAAGAAGAGTTTTTTATTTCTTCGCATTGATGCCCCCTATCATTATAGTTATTATTAAGGCAACAAACTGATTATTATAGCAGTTCGTCGCGAATAAAAATTTAATATTATTTGGGGGATTTTTCTATCTCTAATTCAAGCATCATTGGTAAACCGTTAAAAAAAATCACTATAATTTCAGTGTTATATTTACTATATTATGACGATTTTGTTTTTTGATCTTTGATCACTGGTATCGATTGAACACATAATCCCTCAGGAGCATTGTATGGGCGTAAGAGGTTTTATCATGGTAAAATTGAAGAAGGCTCTCGACATGGATGCCCTCTGGGAGCTAACCAGAAGGTTCGAAGCAATGGATGACATCGAGTTTGCAGCCAGTGTTATCGGAGAGTACGATTTCGTGCTCACGGTGGATACAAAAGGCTCGTTTGAAAAGGTTCTCGGTGCAGTCAGACAGGTGGAGACTGCGGGGGAGGTCATCGGATTAAAGGTTAATAACATTTACGACAAGCACAGAGAGATCAAGGACCTGAAGATTCTGGGTGAACTGTCCTCTCCATCTACCGCGATGCCCTGACTGCGTGCACGAATAGAGGTGTTCCTCGGGAGTAATCGGCCTGATCCTTCGCTCGATTAAACCATTATCGTTTTCAAACATTACTAAAATGATGATATGCGGAGTGCGGTGTGGAGCACATAGACCTTATACCGGCCTTCGGCATAATTGAAGAAGAGAAGAAAAGCGGCGGCTCGCTCGTATCGATTTTGCAGCGGATCCAGGAGAGGTACGGGTATCTGCATGAAAGCGTACTGGATGTGCTTGCTAAGAGGATAAATGTCCCGATTGGAAAAGTCCTCGGAACCGCTACCTTCTACGCCCAATTCAGGTTCGCTCCGATTGGCAAGTACATGATAAGGGTCTGCCATGGTACGGCCTGCCACATTTCAGGGGCTTCCAGGCTGACCGATGCACTGAAGGATGAGCTTGGAATAAATGAGAAGGAGACCACACAGAACAGGCTTTTTACGCTCGAGAGGGTGGCATGTCTCGGCTGCTGCAGTCTTGCTCCCGCCGTAATGATCGACGAAAGGGTATACGGAGGTCTTACGCCTGACAGGATAGTAAAAATCATAGAATCGTATAAAAAAGGGGATACACCAAAGCAGGAGAGCTGACAAATTCCACAGGAAGTCTCTAGACCCATGTTGAGAAGCGAAGAAGATTTTCACTCCCTGCAGGAATACGCACGGGATGAATGGCAGAAGGTAACCGGGGGCAGGAAGCCACTCCTGATGGTTGGAACCGCAACCTGCGGGAGGTCTGCCGGTTCCCTTGAGGTGCTTGACGTTCTGAGAAAAGCCCTGGAAAGCAATGGCCTTGAGCACACCATCTTTGAGGTAGGCTGCATCGGGCTGTGCTACGCAGAGCCCACGGTAATCATCAAGAAGCCCTCACGTCCTGGAATATGTTATGGGCACCTGACGCCTGAGAAGGCCCGCCGGCTCGTTGCCGAGTACATCATGGGTGATAATCCGCTTGCCGAGTACGCCCTGGGCACTATCGGTAAAGAGGGAATGGATGGCATTGAGCCGCTCGGATCAACACCTGTGTTGAGGCAGCAGGTGCGGCGGGTGATGCAAAACTGCGGGGTCATCGATCCTGCAAACATACTGCACTACATGGCGCAGGAGGGTTACTGCGGGCTTTTGCGTGCGCTAAAGATGGAGCCTGCGCAGATCGTCGACGAGGTGAAGAGATCAGGCCTCCGTGGGAGGGGCGGTGCAGGATTTTCCACGGGAGTCAAGTGGGAGATATGCCGGAATGCCCCCGGGAGTGAAAAGTACATCATCTGCAACATCGACGAGGGCGATCCAGGTGCATTCATGGACCGTTCAGTTGTCGAGTCGGACCCCCATGCTGCCCTGGAGGGAATGCTGATAGGCGCACGTGCCATTGGAGCTGCCCACGGGTTCATATACCTGAGAAACGAGTACCCCCTTGCCCTTAAGAGGATGTACCATGCCATCGATGAGGCGGAGAAGTACGGCCTTCTGGGTGAGAACATCCTCGGTAGCGGCTTCAGCTTCAGCGTGTCCATACACCGCGGAGCGGGTGCCTTTGTCTGCGGGGAGGAGACCTCTCTGATCAACTCGCTTGAGGGGAAGCTGCCCCTCC
>CAZPCG010000360.1:1043-3011 GCA_964584875.1 uncultured Spirochaetota bacterium | reverse complement strand
TATTCCTAGGCCAGAAAATCGGGACATAACCACAGTACCCATGCCCTTACCTGACACCTTGGCCTTAGCCGGAGATTGCAGGTGGGGTCATTATCGAACAACAGCTCGGCTGATTTCGAATCAGCCAGAAGGCACGACGGGTATCGTCTTCCGTTTTCAGGATGTGGATAACTATTATTTATTTACTATGAATTATCACTTTCAGACATGCCGATTGATCAAAGTGATTGACGGATTTGAGAATGAGCTCTGGCCTGCTCCATTTAGACAGGAATGCTCGCTTCCCTGCCTGCCTGGCCGGGAATATGTGCTTACTATAGAATGCTTCGGCGCGTTTCTGAGACAATGTCTCAATTCAGAGATTAATTACACTACAAGTCGAGATTTGATTGAACGTAAGCATTAATGGATTCATGTCCTCTGTCAAGATATTTTGCTTTTGACGGTTCACCTCCTTTCGAAAACGACGCTGATTATTAAGATCGGCTTTTCTGCGGGCAACGATAAGATCCCGCAAGCTTTGGTGGCACTGCTCCGGCGTTACATAATCGATACCTGAATGCAAATGCTCTTTATTATACCATGGGAAGTAGCGGTTAAAGTAGTTAACTGCTAGTTCACGATCCAAAAAGCGGCCGGGGTATTCTGGAGCCCTTTTAACGGTGCTCAATAGTGACTCCACAAAAGGATTATCATTGGGGGTCCGTGGCCGGGCGAACAGCTGGGGCATACCGTGATCCTCAAACATCCTTTTGATTGGCTTGGCTTTCATTTGACGGCCCCTGTCATTGATGACCTCTGGACGTTGGTGTTCAGGTAGATCAAGAATGTTCTCATTGATCAAACCTTCTTCCAGAAGATATCGGGCTTCTTCAGCGGTTTGATGCCAACTGACTAACCAGGCGAGGGCCTTACGAGAATACTCATCGAGCAGCAAATACAGGTAGAGAAAAAGGCCCTTCTCATACGTTGGCAGATAACTGATGTCCCAACACCATCGCTGATTCGGGCCAGTGAGCTCTTTACGAACCGGAGCAATTGAGTTGCCATTATGCGGGCGTTGACTTCCCCGCATTGTCATCAGATTGGCAGAGCACAAAATGCGATATACCGAGGAAAAAGAAACGAAAAATATACCTAAATCCCACGCAGTTACGGCAAGGATCCGGTGGGCTAGGTCAGCATATTCTTCTTTCTTAGCCATGTGCATAACTGCCGCTTTCTCCTGTGGCAAAAGCTTATGGACGGGCTCCCGTGGACCTGGTTTGAGATTTCTCAGGCTCTGGCCATCTTTGTTTCTGCTGTACCATCTCACCACACGGCGACGGTTAATCCTCCAGAAAACACAGCTCTGGGTTACCGTAAGGCCTTTTTCTTTGGCCCGCTCAATCATCACGAGGATCTCTGATTTTTGCTCTGCTTCCAGCCACTGGTCTTTTATCTCTCCCACGAGCCCCCATTCGTTTTTTTTCTTAAGATCGCCAGCTCCACTGCCTGATCAGCCAGGGCTCGTTCCTTCTCTTCCAGCTCCCGCTTCAACGCCTCATAATCTTCTTGTGGTACAGTCTTATGCTTTGGCCCAGGGCGAACACTCAAACGTTCAAGGGCGGCTTCCTGTACCTGTTTGCGGATACGGGCCAGATCGGTGGAATAGATTCCTTCTCGTCGCAGGAGCTCTCCTACGGGGGTTTTACCGGTGTGGGATTCAAGGAATATCTGGAATTTTTTCTCGGGGGATAAGGACCGCCTTTTCTTCCTTTCCTTGGGGTATGGATTGGTTTGTACTCTTCCGTCTTCTGTTACACTCATGGTATACTCCTTTCCTCGCTACCAGGGATGGACTAACTCCGGTCGCCCTACGGGCTCCCTCCGTTAGTCCATCCCCCTTCACAATACCATGTAGTGTAATTCAATCCAACTTTTGAGACATGAATTCAGAAACGGCGCGCGCGAGACGGGCAGAAAGCG
>CAZPCG010000360.1:0-1033 GCA_964584875.1 uncultured Spirochaetota bacterium | reverse complement strand
ATTCCTCTCCACCATCTTTTAATATACCCCTTGCTATTTCTTCTTTTACCCAAATTCCACTTTCAAGCAATTTACCGATGGAAGGTTTTACTGACGAAAGTAATCCCTCCTTCTTTGCCTTCAACAGCAATCCAAGTGTCCCGATAACATTGAGTCCTAAAACTTTTGCCTGCATTCTTGCAACCTTCTCATCGATCATCACATGATTGATCCCTTTCTCTTTGGCAAGAATAATAGCTTCTGCCTCTCCTTGTTCCAATTCATGCAGAAATTTTATCTTCTCAATATCGGATACTCTTCCAATCTTTATCCATGGGGATCCTTCAAGCTCACGAATCCCTACACCATGCCTCCCTCCGGCCATAATTTCATCCCGGACACCCATAGGGATATAAACATCATGATAAAGCCTCTCAAGTAATGAAACCTGGCCACAAACTGAAAGGAAAATCCAGGGAGAAGTATTTACTATAATACCCTTTCCTTTAATTACCACTTGCTGCTTCCTCTAATATCTCTTCTAGCTCCGTCTGAAAAGGAGAAACCTTATATCTTCCGAGTCTCAGCAGAAAAGCTACCCTGCTTAACCCCGCTATCTTTGCAGCTTTGCCAGATGATATCTTGCCAAGCTCATATAATTTTAATCCCAGAAGATACCGAGCCTCCTCCTCAAATTCCTCCTTACTCTCCTTCAAGGATAGTAGCACATCGTCTGTATATTTTATCTCTATTATGTTTTCCTTCATATGGCTAATCCTCCTCTTAATGACCTCATTTAAATTATATCCCTTTCTAAAAAATGTTACCATTCCTTAATTCCCCAAGTTTAATCTTCGAACTAACAGAAGGCAATGATTTTCAAACCTGAACAACCTGAGCCCCTCTCGTTACATAAAAAAGTATACGCTTTCTCCTCTGCCAGCACAATGACCCCACGCTCGCCCCGGATCCCATGTGATCAAAAGGTTGATTTACACCTCCTATTTCATCTTATTTTGACTGAAAAATTCAGTCGGCAGGTTTGAAAAATTTG
>CAZPCG010000359.1:0-3025 GCA_964584875.1 uncultured Spirochaetota bacterium | reverse complement strand
AGCCCCTCATTCTTCGCACCGGGGTCAAAGCGGTACTCACTGCCTGGGGCCTCCATATCACCCGTCACTTCAAGGAGCTCTGGAAGATGCTCCTGAAAACGCGGGTAATCCTCACCTGCTGAAGTGACGCTCACGATGAGGCCCTTTCTGGTGAAAATTATCCCTGCGAGGTTGCGGAGCTTCTGGAATATCTCATCGCTCCTCTTATCAAACTCCCGTTCGAGCTTTGCAATAAAATGATAGAAGGACAGCCCATCCAGCAGCTCGGCATACCTCCCTGCGGGAGAGAAGTAGGACACAAGCCTGCCTGTGGTAATAAAATGCCCCTGCTCATAGATACCCATCTCAAACCGTGATTTTGTCTCCTGAATGATCTCCCTCAGCCTTTTCTCCTCATCGTACCTGGTTCTTCCAGCCATTTCAGCAATCAGCCCGCACAACTTCCCAAGCTTTGTGACAAGCGCCTTCGATTTCACTATAAATCTGGGAAAGTAGAGGGCGTCGCTGTCCTTATCGCTGAATATCCCGGCGCTGAAGTGCACACCTCCCGTGTGGATATTTATCTGATTTGAAAGGTCGGAATAGCTGTAGTGCTCTGTGCTGATTTTCCCGAGTATCCTCGCAAGAAGGGGGAGGTAGGGTACATCTTCCTGAGGCACAACCGAGGTATCAAAGAGCAGATTCAGGTAGACAATGCCGCTTGTGAAAAGTGGGTGGAACAAAACCCTCACGCCCTTCTCCTCGGCTTCTTCGAGGGGAAGCTTTTCCGCTTCGGGATTGACATCCTCCAGTGATAGAAGTGGAACCTTCTCAATGCGCTCGGGAGGATCGGGCGTCATCTGCCTCTCCCTCAGTGAAGCCGTCTCCTTTACAAGCACCTCCAGTTCCCGCCTTGAAAGCCTCTTCTTGTACCCGGAAAGCTTCGCCTCAAGCTCCCTCGCCCTTTTTTCGGCAAGGCCTTTCTCCGGCAAAAGGGTTAAAAGGGAGCGGTGTGTATTATCGATCAGGTATCGCTGGATTAGCTTTTCGAAGTAATCGGTTTTTAATGCCTTCTTCACAATCTGAAGGGTGCCTTCATACTCAAGATGCGCAAAGGGGTCTCCACCATAGAGCCAGCTCCCCATAACAGCGAAGCAGTACACCACACCCTTCGGCAACCCCCTGAAATCAGCCTCACGGAGCCTGAATTCGTGGATGTTTATTGACGCTTCAATGATGCTCTTATCGATGCCTCCCCGCACAAGCTCTTTCAGGGTTTCAAAAACAACCCTCAAGAACTTTTCCTTCCGGTTAACACTGCTGTTCTTCACCACAATACTGAAAACAGGCTGGAGCATGTCCCTCTCAAACTGGCCGAACACATCCTTACCGATCTGCGAATCCATCAGGGCTTTCCTCAGGGGGGCTGCCGGGGTTTCAAGCAGCATGTACTCAAGCATTCCGAAGGCAAGGTACAGTTCGGGATTTGTCGCCGGATCTACTACGAAGTTCAAACTTAAGAAAGCCCTGTTCTCCTCATCCTCATGTGGCAGTATGGGATAATACACCTCTTTTCCCACCTGCCGGACAAAAGGAGGCTGCAGCTTGATCATTGAGTCGGCTTCCTCCCTGTCATACTCATTCAGATATTTCTCATCGAGGAACCTCAGATAGTCGGCAATGCTCCCGTTGCCGTAGAAAAAGATATAGCTGTTTGATGGGTGGTAGTACTTCCGGTGGAATGACAAAAAGCGCTCCAGTGTAAGCTCCGGTATAACATCGGGGTCCCCTCCTGACTCGAATCCGTAAGCCGTATCGGGGAAGAGGGATTCGGGTATCTTCCTGAAAAGAATCGCCTCCGGGGTGGAGAACACACCCTTCATCTCATTGTAAACCACTCCCCGGTACTGTACCCTTTTTTTAAGGGACTCAAGCTCGTAATGCCACCCTTCCTGCATGAAGATTTCAGGAAATTCGTAGATATTTGGATGAAAGACGGCATCCAGGTACACGTCCATGAGGTTGTAAAAGTCCTTTTCGTTTCTGCTTGCAACGGGGTACATAGTTTTATCGGCGAAAGTTACTGCATTTAGAAAGGTGCTGAGCGACCCCTTCGCAAGTTCAACGAAAGGCTCCTTCAGCGGATACTTCCGTGAGCCACATAAAACAGAGTGCTCCATGATGTGTGGAATCCCCGTGCTGTCTGGTGGAGGTGTTCTGAACGTTATTGAAAACACCCTGTTGTCATCATCGGTCTGTAGGTACATGAGCCTCGCCCCGCTCTTCTGGTGCACGAAGATCATGCCTGAAGCCTTGATCTCCCCTATCTGCCTCTTTTCCACAAGTCGGAAGCCGTGATAAAGGCCCTGAAGCTCAAAGCTCATCGGTGCAAATCCCCTTTCAAATTAATGCAAACGCAATAAGTAAGATGTCATTGCGAGGCGAAGCCGAAGCAATCCTAAAACACGTTACATGATGAATAAGGCATCTTTAACTTACATCTTTTCACCACCTTTGCCTACAATTTTATAAAATTGAGATGATCGGTTATCCATTATCCGAATCATGTTGACAGGTTAACAGGGCGGTCGTATTGTGAGTGTAGAGGAAGATAAAGAACATCACGAAGTTCCTCACAGCAGGAAAAAGGATGTTTTTATTTATTGAGGTGTAGAAATTATGGCTCCACCAAAAGAAATAAAAAGGATAGAAAAAACTGTATGGGATATTCCCGTTTCCTATAAAAAAGGTATGCGCGTCCCTGCCCGCATCTACGCCAGTGAAAAGCTGCTCGAATCAATGGATGATGGCGTATTCGAGCAGGTGACGAACGTCGCAACACTCCCTGGCATCATTGACTATGCCTACTGCATGCCTGACGGTCACTACGGTTACGGCTTCCCCATCGGTGGTATGGCTGCCTTCGATTTAAAAAACGGCATTATCTCCCCGGGAGGCATCGGGTTTGACATCAACTGCGGCATGCGCCTCGTGAAAACTAACCTGTCCTATGAGGAGCTCAAGCCCAACCTGTACAGGCTCGTCG
>CAZPCG010000358.1:0-3025 GCA_964584875.1 uncultured Spirochaetota bacterium | reverse complement strand
CTTTACCCTGCTCCTGAAAACGGTGATCACCGTCAGAGAAATTGCAAGGAGGACAGCCGGTGCAAAAGAAAGAGCTGAACCCGGTTCCATCTATTATGGGGCTGAAAAGGATCGATTTCTGGTACTGGAGCAGGTGCTTCATAGACTTTTTCCATGAATGTCCCTACCACTGCAGCTACTGCAACACCAAAAACAGGAGGGACCTTCGTGGAGTCGATTTTCTCCCCGGGCTACCCCAGCAGAGGGAAACCGTGGGTCTGGGACTGCTGTGCGACCTGTACCACCCCGATTTTCAGGGAAACCGGCTGGTATCAGGCGTTCTGGAGAGTCTGTACAGGAGGAACTACCCGGTCACCATAATCACCAAATCAGACCAGATCCTGGATAACCTCGCCATTCTGAAAAAGCTCTCTGAAAGAGATTCCCTGCGCGTCACCTTCACCATACTCACCCTCGACGATACAGTTTCAGCCCGGATCGAAGGCAGGTCACCATCTTCCCGGAAGCGCCTCGATGCGCTTGGCAGGCTTACCGCCGAGGGGATCCCCGCAGGAATAGCCCTCACACCGATCATCCCCTTCGTGAACGATGAGCGTGAATCCCTCAGAGAACTGGTTCGTGAGGCAAAAAAAAGAGGGGCTTCATGGGTTATGTTTTCAGGTTTCAATCCCGTTTCCTCCTTCCTCTGCAATCCCTTCTGGAAAAAAACTTCGGAGATACACGCCCATCCTTCAAGGCTGGATGAGCACTACAGGGAAATCAAGGCGTTCATGGTCAAGCTCCTCCTCGAAGAGGGTCTTTCGATGCGGATACCCCGCATTCATCCATATCAATTCCATCAGCGCCGCTCAGCCAGCATCGTCAGCGAATACCTCTTCAACATCTCCTACCTGTACGAGCTTATGGAAAACTACCTCGAGGCGATGAGGTACAGGAGAGCTGCCCATAATTTAGAAAAGATCATGCAGCCCCTCAAATCGATTGTATCCCAGGGGAAACACGGCTATATTAGAGGGATTAATCCTGAAATAGAGAAGGTCATGGAGGAAGTTCTCTATACGGGAAGCTCCACAACATATACGGAACTCCAGGGGAAGCTTGAGGCAAGAGTTTGATATGGCAAAAAAACTTCCCATTAAAAATCCCATTGAAAAATTGAGGAACATCGGCATCATCGCGCACATCGATGCTGGAAAGACCACGACCACGGAGCGGATACTCTACTACAGCGGCTTCTCCCACAAGATCGGTGAGGTTGACGACGGTCAGGCAACTATGGACTGGATGGAACAGGAGCAGGAAAGAGGCATCACGATCACTTCAGCTTCGATAACATGCCAGTGGAAGGGATGCTCGATCAACATCATCGACACGCCCGGGCATGTCGATTTTACCGCGGAGGTCGAGCGTTCCCTGAGGGTGCTTGATGGCGCCATCGTCATTTTTGATGCTGTCAACGGTGTTGAGCCTCAGAGCGAGACGGTCTGGCATCAGGCGGACAGGTACAGGATACCGCGGCTTGCCTACATGAACAAAATGGACAGGGTTGGGGCCGATTTCCGGGGCTCCGTCGAGATGATGAAGAGCAAGCTCGGCACAAATCCGCTGCTGCTCCAGCTCCCCGTTGGTTCGGCAGAAACATTCGAGGGCGTTATCGACCTGATCAAAATGAAGATGGTTCACTGGAACAGAGACGATATCGGGCTCACCTTTGAATACGGAGATATACCTGACGCTCTCAGGGACCTTGCTCTTGAAAAGAGGGGTGAACTGCTTGAGAAGGTCGCCGAAGAAGACGATGAGCTGCTCGAAAAGTACCTTGAAAAAGAGGAGCTTGAAGAAGGTGAGATACTGCGGCTGGTGAAGCATGCAACAATTCGCTACAGGGGCGTGCCTGTTTACTGCGGAGCATCGCTCAGGAATATGGGCGTACAGCCTCTCATGGACGGCATCGTTGACTTTCTCCCCTCTCCCATCGAGGTCCCGCCGGTTACCGGCGTAAATCCGAAGAGCGGAAAGGCAGAAGTACGGCACAGCAGGGAAGATGAACCCCTGGCCGCTCTGGCCTTCAAGCTCCAGAACGACCAGCAGGCAGGCATACTCACCTATATCAGGGTGTACTCGGGAAAGATAAAAAACGGTGATGCCGTTTACAATATAAATAAGAAGAAGAGAGAGAGGGTAAACAGGCTCATACGCATGTACGCAAACAGGAGGGAAAACGAGGATGTAATCTCAGCAGGGGACATATGTGTTGCCGTCGGCTTCAAAGTCACGCAAACCGGAGACACCCTCTGCAGTGAGGGGAAGCAGATCATGCTTGAAAGCCCCGTGTTCCCCGAGCCTGTCATTTCCATTGCCATCGAGCCCAGGAGCGCGGGTGGACAGTCAAAGCTTGAAAATACCCTCGAGAGATTGTCCCGGGAGGACCCCACCTTCAAGGTAAAGACAGACGAAGAAACAGGGCAGATCATCATTTCGGGAATGGGTGAGCTGCACCTTGCGGTGCTCACCCAGCGTATGCTCCGGGAATTCGACGTCGAGGCGAACGTTGGAAAACCGCAGGTTGCCTACAGGGAAACCATTACTCAGGAGGGGGCGGCCGAGGTGAAGTTTCACCGCCTGATCGCCGGGAAAGAGCATACCGGCCACGTCATCATTTCGGTCCATCCCTTCGAGAGGGGGAAGGGGAATCAGTTTGAGAACAGGGCTCCCGCCTCCCAGATACCTTCCCAGTTTGTTGCTGGTATAAGAAATGCGGTTATGAGTGCAATGCAAACCGGGGTGACAGCGGGATACCCGATGGTTGACGTACTTGCCGTTCTGGAGGGCGGATCATTCAACCAGTCCACATCGTCGGAGCTGGGGTACTCTGCAGCCGCGGCCGGGGCCTTCGATGAGGCATGCTCAAGGGCTAAGGGCGTCCTCCTTGAGCCGTTCATGTTCATCGAGGTCACGACTCCCAAGGAGTACGTTGGCGAGATCATTGGCGATCTCAATGCAAGGAGAGGGCACATCCTCAGTG
>CAZPCG010000357.1:0-3037 GCA_964584875.1 uncultured Spirochaetota bacterium | reverse complement strand
CTCGAATGGTGTCCACCCAGTGCAGTGCCCTGACACCGGTGCCGTCTGCTATCTGCATGCGGCAGTGAAAACCGCAGGCCACAACGGCGGTACCTTCCTCCCGGTTACGTATGAGGGGAAAAAGCCTCTGTTCACCGATCCGCATGGATAAATCGTAGTGTTCCTTATGGAAGCCAAAATAATCCCCCATGCCGCAGCATCCTGCATCGAGCTCCTTTGCCGACATTCCGGGCACAAGATCTAGCAGGAACTTCATCGCGGTGGTTCCGAACAGCGCCTTCTGGTGACAGTGGCCCTGAACGATGATCTTTTCATATGGGGAGCTGAATTCGGATGCGAGGTTGCCCTCCCTGATCTCCCGGGCGAGGAACTCATCGATCATCATTACGTTTGCTTTTATCCGGTTGCCAAGCTCCACATCATCGATGAGGTCGGGCAGGTCACAAACCAGCGCTGAGCAGCAGCCTGGCTCACATACGAGGATTTTCAATCCCTCACGGATGTAGTCGTCGAGCTTTCTAAGGGTCTTTTCGCCCCTGGCCTTCGCCTCACGTAAAAAGCCATGGGTGATTCTGGGTCTCTGGCAGCAGCCTGCATCCGCAAGGGTCACCTCGTATCCGCAGGATTCCAGAAGCTCGACGGCCGATTTGCCTATGAGGGGTTCGTAGCAGCTTGTGTAGGTATCGTTGAAGATGGCTACCCGTTTATTCGGTTCTTTTTCTGAAGTTATTCCTGAAGGTGATCTGCCCCCTTGTGACGGTCTTCCAGCAAACCACTTTATAAATGTCTTTTTAGCATAGGGAGGGAATCGCCGCCGCATATCCAGACCGGCGGTTATCTCCATCACCTTTCTGTACGGCCAGGCGTTCATGAGCCCATTTACCAGAGGGGCAAGCGGGCCTGCAAAAAACGACGCTCTTTTCACGCTGTTTTTGATAAACCTTGCCCACACCGGAGCCCCATGGGCGTCGTAGTATTTCTGGAGAAACTCACCCTTGAGCCTTGAGAGATCCACGTTGCTCGGGCATTCCGATTTACAGGCTTTGCAGGAAAGACAGAGATCAAGTATTTCATACAAACGCCGGTGGGTCATGCCGTAGGGCGCAAACTGACCGGTCATCGCCAGGCGCAGGGCGTTGGCATAGCCCCGTGTAGAGTGCTCCTCGTCGAGCGTCGCCCTGTAGCTTGGGCACATGGTCCCGGCAAGCATCTGGCGGCAGTCCCCGACCCCGGTGCACATCTCCACCGCAGCGGCGAAGGAACCATCCTCACGGTAGTGATACACCGTATCCATGACAGGAGTTTTGTAACTGGTGCCGTAGCGGAGGTCCTGATCCATCGGGTTGGGATCGATGATAATCCCCGGATTCATCAATCCACCAGGATCGAACAGCTTCTTGGTCTTTTTAAACGCTTCGTAGATCTGTTTTCCGAAAAACCTCTCCAGAAACGGGCTGCGGACCCTGCCGTCACCGTGCTCACCGCTCAGGGAACCGCCGTATTGCTTTACCAGTTGAAACGAATGTTCTGCGATGGCTTTCATGTGCTCGATATCCTGTTTAAACTTCAGGCTCAAAACCGGCCTGATATGTATCAGGCCGACGCTTGCATGGGCATACATCGCCACCGAAACACCCCGCTCTCTGCAGAACTTAATCACCCGGTCAACGTAGTCTGGCAGAAACTCTATGGGTACACAGGCGTCCTCGATGACGGGAAGGGGCTTGCGCTCCCCTTTCATGCCGAGCATCAAACCGAGGCCGTTCTTCCTGACGCTCCAGACCTTTGCCTGCCCGGCTGGCTCTCTTATTACCGGCCATGCATAGCCGAGCTTTCGCTTCCGGAGGTCACCTACCAGGCTCTCAGCTTTCTCCCCTGCCTCCAGGGGCGTCTGGCCGAAAAATTCCACGACGAGTATCGCCTTCGGGTTGCCCTGAATAAAGCCTGTGAGAGGACGGATACTCAGATTCTCTCGAGCCCTGATGAGGATTTCTTCGTCAATTATCTCAACAGCGGAGGGCCCGTGCCGGAGGATGGGCGATACGGTACGGATCGCCTCGAGCAGATCGGAAAAGTGAACCGTGCACAGCACCTTGGATTTTGGAAGCGGCACGAGCTTCAGCCTGCTCTCCAGGAACAGGCCCAGCGTACCCTCGCTGCCTATCATTAACCTGGAGAGGTTCCAGCGGTCTGTGCTGGTAAAGGCATCCAGGTTGTATCCCTGGACGCGGCGCATTACTCCTGGGTATCTCCTTGAGATTTCGTCACGGTTGGCCTCGATTATATTCCTGAACTCACGATAGATTTCCGCCTCCCTTGCGCTGCAGTCGGCTCCCAGAGTCTTCTTATGGTATTCCTCCGGTGAGAGCTCCCTGAACCACAGTATGGTTCCATCTGAAAGCAGGACCTTGCTTTCAAGTACGTGATCACGGGTCATTCCGTAGATTAAGCTCTTAGTTCCGGCCGAGTTGTTCCCCATCATGCCGCCGATTGTTGCCCGGCTGGATGTGGCCGGATCGGGAGCGAATTGGAGGCCGCCTTTTGCAAGACCCGCGTTGAGAACATCGAGAACTACTCCGGGCTGCACCCGAACCCATTTTTCATCAACGTTCAATTCGAGAACCCTGTTCATGTATTTTGTGAAGTCGATTATCATTGAATGGCCGCAACCCTGGCCATCGAGACTGGTCCCGCCACCGCGCGGAAGGATGCTCACTCCGTACATCGCCGCTGTTTTGACCGCAGCGTACACATCCTCCTCATCCCTCGGTTCAACCAGCACCACCGGCATGAGCTGGTAGATGCTGGCGTCTGTAGCGTATATGCCAAGGGTCACCCCATCGAAAGAGACATTCCCTTTCACAATACCTTTCAATTCACGCTCGAAATCATGATTTTTCATTTCAGTCATTTTTTCCCGACATTTATTTTCTTCTCATCATCTGCCTGAGGGCTGAAAGAAGCATATTCACGTGATTTTCACTACTGCTATGCCCCATCAACCCGATGCGCCAGGCCTTGCCGGCAAAATCCCCGA
>CAZPCG010000356.1:0-3056 GCA_964584875.1 uncultured Spirochaetota bacterium | reverse complement strand
ATCGATGATGCTACTGTATAGCCATATTTGCAAAGGGCATTTTTCTCAGGGCATTGCAATGGCATCTATGCCCAGGCGGCGTTTGATTTCACGGGCAAGTACTGGGGCATCCCCTGAGCGGTAGTTGTCGGTTATCACAAGCCTTGGGTGAGCGGCAGAGAAGTACTCCATGAGCTGCTCGAAATCTGAGTGATCACTCAGCGCTACCTGGTACTCATGCTCACCTATCTTTTTGCAGGCCACGTCAAACTGCCATCCTGATAGCACTATCTTTACAGCTCCTCCGCTGATCCATCTGCTTGCACCGATGTGGTAGAGCCCTATGTGAGGAGAATCCATGATCAGCTCCCCATTCTCGCTGCTTGACTGGAAGAAGTTCCTCAATCCCATCCCTTGAGCCTGGCATGCCTTGAGAATCCTGAACACCTTTTCCGGAACGAGTATTGGAGCGCTCACATCAGAGTCATTAAGCAGCTTTACCACCTCCTGGAGTTTGCCGTGGTATCCGAAGATGTAAACTGGCCCATCCCTGAGGGATGATTTCACAAGCCCTATGAACTCTGATTCCACGCTATCCCTGAAGCTACGCACAAAGGCGGGGTTCCCGTATGTAGCCTCACTGATGATGATCTCAGCCTCAATTGGAGTTACAGGAGGAAACTTGAAATCCCCTGTGTACAGGATGCGCCTCCCGTCCCTTCTCTCCAGCAGCACCTGGGCGGAGCCGGCGATGTGATGGGCGGGGTAAAGTGTTACCCTCTCCCCTTCGAATTCGAATGGGACTCCATACTCAAGGGTTGTGATTCTTGTGTAATGTTTTTCCCCTTTAAGGATCGCTACGATATCCTTCGTGATGGGCGTTGCAAGGATGGTATTGCAGAGGCGGAGGCTTTCAGAGAGGTTCAGGATGTGATCGGAATGGGCATGGGTGATGATCCTCACCGGGCGTTCGTAATGAGCATCGCAGGAAACGGTTCTTCCAAGCAGCACTGCCCCGTTCTCTGTTATTCGTGCATCACTCATCTTCAACTAAAGCATGAACCCATATACAACATTTGTAAAATCACTATAGTTTTTTGAAACAATTTTAAACTCTTTTATATTCAATTCTGATGCTATATTTTTTAATTTCTTTAAATCTGACTCCCAGGGGGTCAGTTTCACCTCATAAGCCTCTTTTTTATTCAGGATAAAGTCAATTTCAACCCCGCTCTTTTTCTGATAATAGTTCAATTCACCTTTTAATCTTAAACTATGAAAAACAGAGTTTTCAAAAATACTTCCCGTATCCATCCTGAAAAAATGATTGGCAAGACCGGTATCGCAAATATAGACCTTTGGCATCTTTCTGATTTCTGTGCCTCTTCCTTTACTAAATGGTTTTACCCGTTTGATAAAGTATGTATTCTCCAAAAAAGAAATATATTCGATTAATGTTGGACGGGATACTCCTAATTCCTTTGAAAGTTTTTGAATATCCAGTTTGGAACCTATACGCTCAGTTAAAAGTAGCATCAGGTCTCTAATTACCTCATTCTTCCTGAAATCACCCAGTTGAAGAATTTCAAGTTGGAAAAAAGAGGTGAATATCTCATCCAGTGCCTTTTTCTTTTCCTCAACACTGCTTTTTAAGACAACCCCTGGAAATCCGCCGAATAAAAGATATTCATCAAAAAGTGTTGAAATGGAATCAAAAGCTGCCCTGGTAATATCGGAGGATTTTTCTGGTATTCTCAAGGGAGATTCCTTGAATAAAAGGAATTCCCTGAAGTTCAAAGGGAAAAGTTCAAAGATGTATTTTCTTCCCGAAAGGGATTCTGTGAAAAGATTTTTCAGATAGAAACTGACAGAGCCCGTCAAAAAAAATTTTACCTGATAATGGTCAATAAAGTATTTGATAATAGACGGTAGATTTCTTATAAACTGTATCTCATCCAGGAAGATAAAGGATCTATCCCTAAAGTTAATACCAAGAATCTCAAGGGTCATTTTAATTCGTTCATAATTCTTCTCCTCGAAGTATCTTCTGTTTAAGGGATTTTCTAGATCCAAAAAGAGCTTTTCTTTCGAGTCAATCTGTTCATAAATGTACATCAAGAGGCTGGTCTTGCCTGTTCTCCGCATCCCCGTAATAATAATAGCTTCAGGGGAATCAAAATACTGCTTGATCTCATTAAAAATAAACCTTGGCTTAATCATTAATATAATTTTACAAATAGTAGAGCTAAATGTCAAGTATAATTTTACATATAAGAACGCATTAGTCGAAAGATAAAACGATTTTGGGTCCAATGGAAGCAAAGACAGCTATGAGTAAAAAATGCAGCTCCGCTGGTTTAAAAGCATGTGAGTGAAGCAGGGATTGATTTTTTCGCGGTGTTCATTTATCATAGTGGTTCGAGAGACTGGACGGCGGCGGTAGCTACAGGAGGGAATTATGAGGTACAGGAAGCTTGGAAGAACCGGGTGTATGGTGAGCAGTGTCGGCTTCGGGGCCATCCCGCTTGCGGGGTTGGGGGAAAAAGAGGCATCCAGGGTACTCAATGCGACTCTCGATGCGGGTATCAACTTCATCGATACGGCGAGGGGTTATCGACAGAGTGAGGAGCTTATAGGGAAGTCTATTTCAAATCGGCGGTCGGAGTTTATCCTTGCAACAAAGACGAAGGCCCGGGATGAAGGCGGTATCAGGGAGGAGCTTGAAACGAGCCTGAAGAACCTGCGCACGGACAGGATCGATCTCTACCAGATTCACTACGTGAACGTAGAGGAGGAGCTTTCAGATGTGCTCTCCCCAAAGGGTGCGCTGGGTGTTCTTCAGAGCCTCAGGGATGAGAGCATCATAGGGTTCATTGGAATAACTGGGCATGATGCAGGGGTGCTCATGAAGGCGGCACGGACAGGGGAGTTTGATGCGGTTCAGGGCGCTTTCAGCTACGTGGAGAAGAACCAGAAGATAATAGATGTTATCGATTACTGTGAACGTCACGATATCGGATTCATCGTCCAGAAGCCGCTTGCAGGTGGAGCAATAACCTGCGCCCGAGCAGGGCTCA
>CAZPCG010000355.1:0-3081 GCA_964584875.1 uncultured Spirochaetota bacterium | reverse complement strand
GCAAAAACCCGCAGTTGAAGCAGGCCCGGACAGGCCGGACGGGGTGGATAAAAAAACCCCTCGAGGTATCGTTTAACAAAGGCAAATACCTCTACTGGGTCGGGGGGGCACCCTTCTTCGCTGTGGTTATGCCTGATGTAGGGCAGACATCCCTTGATTCTGCACGAGCTGCAATCCTTCTTTTAAACAGGCTCGGGATAAAACCTGTTGTGCTTGAGGATGAGAGGTTCTCCGGGCATGACCTACTCTGGACAGGTGACAGGGAGGGATTTTTGGAGCTCGCCCGGCAGAACCTTGAAGCAGTTGCGAGGTCAGGGGCTGAAACGGTGATCGTTTCATCCCCGGGGGACCATCATGCGCTTTCAAAAAGCTACGTTGAGTACATTGGGAGCGCTGGTTTTGAGGTCCGACATATAACCGAGTTTGTTGCAGAGAGGCTTGACGGACTGAGATTCAATCCATGGAGAAAAAGGGTGACCTACCATGACCCCTGCTGGCTTGGCCGTGGGATGGGAGTCTACGATGCACCGAGGGAGATTCTCCGTGCAATTCCCGGGGTGGAGCTTATTGAGATGAAAAACAACCGGGGGCTTGCATCCTGCTGCGGAACCTCCTGCTGGTCAAACTGCACGAAATATTCTAAGCTGATGCAGGTGAACCGGCTTCAGGAGGCGGTGCAGGCAGGGGCAGAAACGCTTGTCACAGCCTGCTGGGAGTGTGGGATTCACTTTCGCTGTACGATAAGGCCTGAAGCCTGGCGGCAGGTTTCAATAGCGATCGATGATTTAATACTTCGTGCCGCTTCCCTTGTGATGGAGTGATGCATGGGACGTATCGAACGTCATCCAATACTTGAGGTTCGGCGCCGAAGGGATATCCCATTTACCTTCAACGGAAAGGTGCTTACGGCAAAGGAGGGGGAGGTGATTGCCTCGGCCCTGATTGCTTATGGTATCCATGTTTTCGGGCATCATCGTGTGGACGGGGCACCCCAGGGGATATACTGTGCAAACGGCCAGTGCTCACAGTGCATGGTCATCGCTAACAGTGTACCGGTGAAGGCATGCATGACTATGGTAGGCCCCGGCATGGTGGTTCAAAGCTGCATGGGAGACCCTGTGCTTCCTGCAGACGATGCAGTGCCTGATATGAGAAGTGTGCGCACTGTTAAAACCCCTGTGCTCATAATTGGTGGTGGTCCTGCCGGACTTTCTGCTGCGATCGAGCTTGCGAAGTTTGGTGTTCGGGCAATTCTGGTTGATGACAAACAGAGACTCGGGGGAAAGCTCACCCTTCAGACTCACAACTTCTTTGGTTCTCACGGGGACTGTTTTGCAGGGACCCGGGGCATTGACATAGGGATGATGCTTGAGGAGGAGTTAAGGCACAGCGGTGAGGAGCTTGTGGAGATCTGGCTTCAGTCTCCAGCAGTCGGGGTCTTCTGCGATGGAAAGGTCGGCGTTGTGAAAAATGGGGAGTACGTTCTTGTGAAGCCGCAGGTCCTGTTAGTAGCTTCTGGGGCACGGGAAAAGGCTCTTGCTTTCCCCGGGTGCGGTCTGCCCGGGATATACGGTGCAGGCGCATTCCAGACCCTTGTGAACCGGGACCTTGTGCGCCCCACCGAGAGGCTTTTCATATGCGGCGGGGGGAATGTGGGATTGATAAGCGGGTACCACGCCATCCAGGCAGGGATCGAGGTGGTTGGGCTTGCAGAGGCGCTCCCTGAGTGTGGTGGTTACAGGGTACACCTTGAGAAGCTTTTAAGGCTTGGCGTGTCAGTATACACATCCCACACCGTTGTTCGGGCGGAAGGCGAGGGTCGGCTCGAAGCTGTCACCATATCCAGGCTTGATGAGCGCTTCAGGCCCGTTGCAGGGTCTGAAAAGACCTTCATGGTGGATACCCTCCTTATAGCAGTAGGCCTTTCTCCGGTTAGGGAGCTTTTCACTAAGGCAAAAGAGTACGGGATGAAGGTCTTTGCTGCAGGAGACGCAGAGGAGATCGCAGAGGCTTCGGCTGCGATCTTCAGCGGACGAATTGCTGGAAGGAGAATCGCAGGGGAGCTTGGAAGGCGGTGCATTATCCCAAGAGAGTGGGATGGCATTGTTGCAACTTTGAGGAGCAAACCCGGGTGGAAGGGCGAAGAGGACATCCACACCCTCGCGGGCAAGGTATACCCGGTTATAAGGTGCGTGCAGGAGATTCCATGTGACCCCTGCATACATGCCTGCCCGAAACGGGCAATAAGGATGAAGGGGAACACCATAAAGGCGCTGCCTGTTTTTGATGGGGATGATTGTCTCGGGTGCGCTCAATGTGTCATTACCTGTCCGGGGCTTGCTATTCTTCTCGTTGATGAGCGCTACGATCCAGCTCAAAGGCGGGCTCTTCTTACCCTACCGCTTGAGCTTGGAGAGAATGGGGTTGAGGTTGGTGAAACTGTTCAGACTGTGGGCGGGGAGGGGGAAGCTATTGGAACAGGAACGGTAATTGCTTTTCGTGAAGCACTTTCACAGGATCACCGCCGCCTTGTGCTCCTTGAGGTTCCCTACGAACAGCGTCTTTCGGTTTCCGGGATACGGATGCTTGAATCGACTGATAGCGGTAGTTTTTACAGTTCCGGGACTGGTGGTGAGACGATCATCTGCCGGTGCGAGCGGGTGTCGAAGAGTGAGATAGTGAAAATGATAAGGACAGGGTGCCGCGACATGAACCAGATCAAGGCAGTTCTGCGAACCGGAATGGGGGCCTGCGGTGGCAAAACCTGTACAGAGCTGATACTTGGTCTTTTCAGGGAGGAGGGTGTGGAGCTGGGTGAGGTGCGACTTCCGACAACACGACCCCCTGAGATGGAGGTTCCTCTGGGGGTGTTTGCCGGTATACATATTCGGTAAATTATGAACACGCATTTGCCCCCTGAGATGCAAGTGCCTCCAGAGGTTTATGCAGGTGTGAGGTAAAAGGGTATTAAGGGTAGTTATTGCACTCTGTCTATATGACTGCCGCTGGATAGTTTATCTACGAGATTATTATCATGAGAAAGCGTTTTGATGCAATAATCATAGGTGCCGGGAGCGTTGG
>CAZPCG010000354.1:0-3101 GCA_964584875.1 uncultured Spirochaetota bacterium | reverse complement strand
CAACTGAGCCTGCCCTGGACTGCCTGAGCTTGCTGAAGTAGAGGGCGAGCGTAGCGGCATCTATGATATCAGATTCCTGAAATTCGCTTCCCTTTTTATATTGTAAAATCACATGACTTCCGCCCCCTTCTTCAACATGAAACCAGAGATCATTCCCCCTGGCCTTCCTCAGGGTCAGCTCCTCATTCTCTCTGGCATTTCTTCCAACAAGCGCTACCTTACCTGTCCTGGTGTTAAACCGGAGATAGGGTTTTTGCGTTTCCCTCTTCACCTCTCCACTCTGAGCCCCACCGTGGATGGCCCGCTCAAGACGTCCAATCAGGTCCTTTCTAAAAAAGCGTCCGTCAAGGGAACTTAAAAATTCCCTGGGCGAGGATGTGATAGAAAGCGGCATATCCTCCATAAAGCGATCCATAAGAGAATCTATTTCCCCAAGACGCCTGATCTCATAGGATAGCTTCTGTGAGAAGACCCTCTCCTTCCTCTTAAGCTTCCTGTACTTCTCAAAATAGAGGAGCATGTTCTCCTGGGGACCAAGCGATCTATCAAGGGGGATTTCCATTTTGTTCCCCGAATAGTCGCTCAGGGTAACGCTTTTCATCCCCCTCTCAATCACGGGTAGATTGTACTTTATAAGCTCCCCCATGACCCTGTACTTCTCCTTCTCCTCGATCTCCGTTTTCTCCAGCATGAGCTTTTCAATAAGCCTTGAAACCTTCTTCTGCTCTCCCTTCAATACCTTCAGGACCTTCCGCCTCAGAGCTTCATTCCACTCTGCAACGAACTGACGGGAAAGCCTCTCATTGCTAACCCCACACATCTCCGCATCTCCCCAACTGCCACTTTCAATTCAGATGCCGTCATAATAGTTAATCCAGGATTCCATATAGTTTCATCGTGAATAAAAGATACTGTGTGGGGGTAAAATAATAAAGCATAGCGATGCTGCCACCTTGACACCCGAACGATTCCACTGTATCTTCTCCTGAAGTTAAGAGCATTGTGGAGGAGCGTATGAAAAAGATTGCGATCGGCTGCGATCCCAATGCAGCAGAACTGAAGGAGGTCATAAAGAAGCATCTCACCGATCTTGGATATGAATGGGAGGACTACGGTAGCGATGACCCCGTTTATGCCAATGTCGGCATAAGGGTTGCTGAGGCCGTTGCTAGCGGGAAGCATGAAAGGGGGATTTTGATCTGTGGAACGGGGATCGGAATGTCCATTGCGGCGAACAAGGTCCCTGGCGCTTACGCAGCGCTGTGCGCGGATGCCTATTCAACGGAGCGCTCCCGCAAGAGCAACAATGCAAACATCATGACAATGGGAGCCCAGGTTATCGGCCCTGAGCTTGCGAAGACCCTGGTTACGATGTGGATGCGCTCCGAATATACACCCGGGGGAAGATCGGAACCGAAGATCCAGCGAATCTACGAGTATGCAGAGAAGCACTACGTTCGGTAGCATGTAACCCGGGGTATGAGTTATTCTGGCAGCGACATCGATACATCATAAAAATACGAATTGTATATCAGAAAATAATACCAACGCATTAAGTAAAGTGTCATTGCGAGGAGGTCGTTAGGACCGACGAAGCAATCTAAAGTTTATGAAGCGAGATTGCCACCGTGAGTAAAATGATTTAATGCGATTGTATTAATTAGTGATGAGCCATAGATTCTAATGAAGGGAACAGGGGACATTTATGAAACCTCTGAACCAAGGTGAGGAGATGGTACTGAAGAGAACAGCCCTGGCGGTAAGGAGAAATGTCCTGAGAATGATCAGGGCTGGCAAATCTGGCCACGTCGGGGGCGCGCTCTCATCGGCAGACATCCTGACCGCCCTCTACTTCAAGGTCATCAGGGTTGACCCGAAAAACCCAGGCTGGAGGGAGAGGGACAGGCTCGTTCTTTCTGCAGGGCACAAGTGCCTTGCCCTCTACGCCGTGCTTGCCGAAAAGGGCTTTTTCGACAAAAGCATCCTCGATACCTACGGCTCCCTGGGCTCAAGGCTTCCGGGCCACCCCGACATGCACAAATTGCCCGGTGTGGAGACGAACACGGGCGCCCTCGGACACGGGCTTTCCATTGCCGGCGGAATGGCGCTCGGGCTCAGGATGGATGGGACCGGCGCGAAGGTGTATGTCATCATGGGAGACGGGGAGCTTGCGGAGGGCTCAAACTGGGAGGCTGCCGCCGCCGCAAGCCACTATTCACTTGACAACCTCCTGGTGTTCGTGGACAGGAACACCCTGCAGATCAGCGGGAGAACCGTTGAGGTGATGAACTACGAGCCCCTAGACCAGCGGTGGAAAGCCTTCGGGTGGAGCGTACGGGAGATCAACGGACACGACATGAGGCAGATCGTTGAAAATGCCCTTGAGGCTCCCTTTGAGAAGGGAAAACCTTCTGTCATCATTGCGAATACGGTGAAATCCAGGGGGCTCTCCTTTGCCGAGGACAAAGTTGATTACCACTACTGGACTGCAACAGACGAGGAGATGGCCCTTGCGGAAGAGGATATGATTAAGATAGAGAAGGAGATCGGCTGATGACAGCATTCGGAGACCCGAGGAAGGTATTCGGTGAAGCTCTCCTTGAGGCAGGGGAGAGAGATGAGAACATCGTGGCAATCTCTGCAGACAGCTCGAAAGGCTCCGGGCTGGGCCCATTTCAGGAGCGGTTCCCCAATCGACATTTTGAGTTCGGCATCATGGAGCAGGGCATCATCGGCTTTGCCTCAGGCCTTGCAACCACGGGGAAGATACCTTTCGTCGCGGCCATTGCACCTTTTGTAACCGCACGTCCTTTCGAGATGTTCAGGAATGACCTCGGGTACATGCGGCAGAACGTGAAGGTTATTGGCAGGTGTGCCGGCATGACCTACTCTGATCTCGGCGCTACCCACCAGTCCCTGGACGATGTGGCCATCATCAGAACTATCCCGGGTGTTACCGTGATCTGCCCCGGTGACCCTGTGGAGATAAAGAAGGCTGTGCACGCAGCCGCAAGGCATCAGGGCCCCGTGTACATGAGGATCGGGAAATCCAGGCTCCCCGTCCTCTTCCCCGAGGAGCATGAGTTTCAGATTGGAAAGGG
>CAZPCG010000353.1:0-3106 GCA_964584875.1 uncultured Spirochaetota bacterium | reverse complement strand
TATATACCCGTGAATTCCTATACGTTAAGGATATGGTGGACAGGGGAGAGCTTGGGAGAATCCAGTTCTTGCGAGGGTCTCACCAGCAGAACATGAGCCTTCCAGGTTGGCCGGAATACTGGTATGGCTTCCCTCCCATGCATTACGCCACACACGCGATCAGCCCTTTGCTTGCATTGACAGGGAAAGAGGTTGAATCGGTAGTCTGTTTCGGTTCCGGGAGAATCCAGGAGGAATACGCAAGGAGATACGGCTCCCCATTCGCCATCGAAAGCGCCCTGCTGAAGCTCAGGGGTTCGGACCTTGCCTGCGAGGTGACCCGTTCTCTATTCGACACAATCCGTCAATACAGAGAAAGCTTCGATGTATATGGCACGAAACTAAGCTTCGAATGGGAGCAGATAGCAGGTGAGCGCCCGGTAGTCTACTCAGGTTTTGAAGATGCAAGGAGAGTCGAGGTACCCGATTACGGGCACAGGTTACCACAGGAGATTGCACCATACACGCTTCGTGGTGTATATGACGAGGAGCATGCTCATACCTCCTTTATACAGGGGGCAGGTCATGGCGGGTCACATCCTCATCTTGTTCACGAGTTTATCAGTGCCGCCATCGAGGAACGAGAGTCTGCCATCGATGCAGCTCGGGCTGCTAACTGGACCATGGCTGGTATATGCGCTCATGAATCGGCGGTAAAGGGAGGGAAGCAAGTTGAGGTGCCCCGCCTCGACTAACATTGAAACAGTCCTCCTGAAATCACATGATCTCGCCATAAGTTTTAAAAGGGCACACCTGAAACGAGTATCACGTTAGAATATGGGGTAAACTCCCCGGTTCTCACTATTGCCTTTATCTCTTCCCCTTCCTCTGCACCTCTTAACCCCAGGTGTTTAAACTTTTCATGAGGTATCTTTTCTATAATAACTGGATTCCCTTTGTTTTTTACGCCGTTAAATACCTCTATCATTTCTTTGTATACCTGCGGGCTAACGGTTTCAGTTTCGTTTGCAATTATTGCTTTTTCGATCTCAAGTTCCTCCAGGACAAGTTTCAGCACTTCTAAAAATCTGGGAACATTGCATCCAACGGCAACATCCACCTTTTTCGTCAGGTCATGGACAGGAAAAGGAAAACCTCTGTCCACTATGAACAGCATGTTCCCGTGACCCATATCCGATATTACTCTTAAAAGTTCAGTATGTAATACGCCTCCCTTCTTCATCCGTCGCGCCTCCTTCAAAAATTGATTTTCGTTACCAGAGAGTATGCTGTTTTATCTCAACGCGTTCACCACTTCCATGAACCTGCATGTTCTCTCCAGGAAGACAGGGTTCTGCCACTTGCCATCTTCTTTAAACTCACTTCCTACAATTGCTCCATCGATTATTCCTATAAAATTGCGAAGATGCACCATGCCTATAACCGGTTTCTTAACGCCGAAAATGTCATCTATCCACCTGGAAGACTTCATTTGATTATTCTCCTCAAGTCACTTAATTGTTTTTCCCTGCTGCATAAGATAGTTAACATCATTCAAGGTACCATTGATCTTGCGCCTACCCGCGTGCAGCAGATAGCGCCACCGATGATATCATCAGACCCTCTGAGCTCGGGGGTAACACTTTTACATGGTATAAGTACGTGGCTGGTATCTATCCCTTCTTTTTCAAAATCGCCGAGAAGAATTTTCCCTGCCTCATCATTCCCGATTTTCCCGATCCATCCAGCTCTAACTCCAAGTCTGCCGAGCTGGGTGAGGACATTTCCGGCCACACCTCCTGGATGGATTTCATATTCTTCTGCCATAATTTTTTCATCTACAGCTGGTATCGAGGGAAGAATTGCAAAATAATCAACAGCCAGGGTACCAATCGCCGTCACATCAACACAATTCCCGGACATTTGAAGAGAAACCTCCCAAAAAATATATTTATGGTTTCATACAGACAAATTCTGTTATTTTGCACCCTCCCCCTATCCCCTCCCTCAAGGGAGGGGGAGATTGTAAGTTCACTTGATTATTTTTATTTATGTCATTTTACTGCACTAACATTGGAAAATAACCACAAATTAGATGCCATCACAACACCCCGTCCTCTGGATGCTTCTCACTTTCTCAGCAGTTTTTCCTTCGTGTGAGCTACTACACTCCACTTTGCAATTACTGCCCGATAGTTTCCTGTATGAGAGCACAGTAGTATTGTGCTGCCAGCAACAGCTGTTCTATTTCAATATACTCATCCCTGGTGTGGGCGTTTGCGATGCTCCCGGGGCCGAAAACCAGGGTATCGATTCCGTGCGCTGAAAACAAAACCGCCTCACACGTGGCGCCGAGATCTGCCAGCTCAGTCACACTGCCGAAACATCGCCTGTAGGCCTGTTCTGCGTGTATCAATAGCCTGGAGCTTTCAGTGGCCCTCCAGGCATCCACAGCCGTTATTATTTCGCATGACCAGGTAAGCTCCCCATCCCCGCTACCCATCTCCTTCAGTAACGAGGTGATCTCACCCTCCACATCGGAGATTGTCTCTCCGTGAACCGTTCGCCTGTCGACGGTGACCTCACACCTGTCGGGGATGACATTTTCGGCAGTACCACCCTGTATAAGGGTAACCGCAAGAGCTGGGATTGCTCCGTTCTGTTCATCTCTCCTGCTGAGTGTTTCCGCAAGCTCCACCAGCCTTCTTATCACGCTGCTCATCTTGTAAATAGCATTCACACCCCCCAAGGGGTTACTCGCATGAGCAGCTCTGCCAAAAACCACTATTTTAAACCGCATAACGCCCCGATGAGAGGTGACGATCTTCAGATTTGTCGGCTCGCCTATGACTGCGTAGTCAAGTCCCCTGTAGGCATCGAGAAAGTTCAGGGTTCCGGCGTTTTTCCTCTCCTCATCAGCTACAAATGACAGCATAACCGAGCCGTTTATCTTCTCACCCGAATCAACGAGCGCCTTCACAGCGGCGATCATCGACGAAATCCCGCCCTTCATATCGGTTGTGCCAAGTCCGTACATCCTGCCTCCATCAACAACTCCAGAAAAGGGCGGATAATTCCAGTGCCCCTCAACCGGTACCGTATCGAGGTGACCATTCAGCACGAACAC
>CAZPCG010000352.1:0-3120 GCA_964584875.1 uncultured Spirochaetota bacterium | reverse complement strand
CTTTCACGAACTTCTCGTCGATGTCCTCCATGCAGTGTGAGGCTAGCTCATCGGGGTTGTCGGTGTTCAGGTATCTGGCAGGAATGATGCCGTCGGTATCAACGTTGTCACCGAAGGTAAACACCCGACCTTCAAATATGAGATTTCGCTTTTCCCCAGCTTTCATCCTCTTCACCATCTTTCATGACCCTTGAGTGCTGCCTGAGGCAGAAAGGAGAACTAACATGACATTTCACCCTGATTGCCTTCAACCCTTTAATCCAACATCCTCCGGGGCTGAGATCTTTCCAGCGACTGCAGAAGCTGCTGCAACTGCGGGCGATGCGAGGTAGACCTCGCTTTCCCTGTGGCCCATCCGGCCGACGAAATTGCGGTTCGTGGTCGAGACAGCCCGTTCACCACGGGCGAGTATGCCCATGTGGCCCCCAAGGCAGGGTCCGCATGTCGGCGTCGAAACAGCAGCGCCAGCCTCGATGAATGTTTCTATTAATCCTTCCCTGAGGGCATCGAGGTATATTTTCTGAGTGGCAGGGAATATGATGAGGCGGACACCTCTGTGCACCTTTTTCCCCTTAAGCACCTCCGCTGCAGTTTGGAGGTCCTCAAGCCGTCCATTTGTGCAGGACCCTATCACCACCTGGTCGATCTTGATGTCCCCAACCTCGGAGATGTTTCTTGTATTTTCCGGCAGATGGGGAAAGGCCACCTGTGGCTCTATTTCAGAAAGGTCCCAATCGATCTTTTTTTCGTAGGAAGCATCCGCATCGCTTGCATACACCGTATACCGCTCATCCCTCCTCCCTTCCTTTGAAGCCGCCTGCACGTAGGTTGTGGTCCTCTCATCAACCGGGAATATGCCGTTTTTCGCACCGGCCTCAATGACCATATTGGCGATTGTGAAACGGCTGTCCATAGAAAGGCTGGCGATCCCGTCTCCAGCGAACTCAATAGCCCTGTAGCGGGCGCCGTCCACACCGATGTCGCCGATTATTTTTAATATAACATCCTTGCCGCTTGCCCATTTTCTCAGCCTTCCCCTGAGGTTGAAGAGGATGGAAACGGGAACCTTGAACCATGCCTTTCCGGTAGCCATTGCACAGGCCAGATCGGTGCTTCCAACCCCTGTTGAAAAAGCCCCGAGGGCACCGTAGGTGCAGGTGTGCGAATCCGCCCCTATAACCAGGTCTCCCGGCAGCACCAGACCCTTTTCGGGCACAAGGGCATGTTCAATACCCATCTCTCCGATTTCAAAGTAGTTTGTGATTCCCATACGGCTGACGAACTCGCGGATGTATCGCACCTGCTCTGCGGATTTTATGTCTTTATTGGGAGTGAAGTGGTCGGGAACGAGGGCGATACGCTCCCTGTTCCATACACGGTCGACCTCAAGGCGTTGGAACTCCTTTATCGCTATCGGGGCGGTTATGTCGTTTGCCAGGACAAGATCACACCTTGCCTCAATCAGCTGTCCGGGTTTTATCCCATGAAGCCCCGCATGGGCCGCGAGTATCTTCTCAGTAACGGTCATACCCATGAAGATTTCCTTGCGCAGCATAAGTCAAGGATATTGTAATACTTAGGGGGCCTGCAGACAACCAGTTTAAAGCCAGGCAGGATGATTTTTATTGACAATTGGGGGCGATGGAGTAAACTATAGGAAAATTTTCCATGATGATTTTCCATTATAATTTTCCAGGAAGGGTGCATTATGAGAAAGTGCTTTCTTACGTTATTATTTCTTGTATTTTTTTCGACTTTTTCTCTACATCTAACGAGCGGTCAGGAGATGAGGATATACAATGACGGCGTGATCGACTACGTGCCGCAGGAGGCAAGGTTCGTGCTTACCGCCGAGGATGCAGAGTCATCTCTGGATGTTATTCAGTACAGCATAGACGGGTCGCCGCTTGAGGTGTACACCAAGCCTCTCTCCATCACCGGGGAAGGGAGGCATGTTATCGTCTACCGGGCAGTAGACAGGACGGGGAACATCTCAAGCGAAAAGATCTATCCTGTAGTTGTGGATGCCTCACCACCCGATGCTTTTGCCTCTATCGATGGACCATTCTACATGGATGGAGGTAATGTGTTCATCACCCGCAACAGCGCCATTTTGGTATGGGCAGAAGATACCCTTTCGGGAGTTGAGGCCATATACGTTTCCCTCGATGAAGGCGAGTACGTGGAATTCACGGCTCCCGTTCTCATCCCGGATGAAGGATTTCACACGGCAAAAACCTATGCGGTTGACAATGTTGGAAACAGAACTGACGTATTTTCGGTTGCGGGATATGTAGACAGCACTCCCCCTGAAGTAGCCATAACAACCAGGGACGATCTCATCCTGGCGGGTGGGGAAAGGTACACTAACAAGAACAATGATTTTACGGTGAGCGCCGACGACTCGATTGCCGGAGTCAGGGCCATCTACGTATCGCTGGATGGGAGCGAGTATTACACCTATCCGGGTCCCTTCAAGGTACAGGCGGCCGGGTTTCATACCCTGAAGGCAAAGGCGGTTGACAACCTCGGGAATGAGTCAGGCCCGGTTGAGCTAACCTTCTACATCGACATCATTCCACCTGCAACAACCATGGGTGTGTCGTTTGCAGAGTAAGGCAGGTCTTTATTCCCATATTCGATAAGAAGCATTATCTTAAAAACACCCCTGTATTGCAGCTGCAGGGGTGTTTTTGTTAAAATCATGAAGTGACAGGATTGATGAAATGCTTGAAAAGTATGTGAGGAATATCTATGACGCTGTTAAGAGGCAGAACGATTGGCGGATGAAGACGATAAATCTCATCGCAAGCGAGAATGTGCTGTCAAGTACGGTAAGGAAGTTGACGGGTTCCGACTTTGCTCATCGTTATGCAGAGGGACATCCCGGCGAGCGGTACTACCAGGGAACTGAGTACATCGACAGAATTGAGAGTGACCTCCGAAACGATATCAGGACTCTCTTTCGCTGTTCCCAGGCCGATGTGCGACCGATAAGCGGCACCAACGCCAATGAGGCTGTGTTCTCAAGCTTCATAGAGCAGGGTGATATCGTCATGGTAAATTCCACTCCAGGTGGAGGCCATATCAGCCATCATCTTGCGGGTTCTGTTGGTAAGT
>CAZPCG010000351.1:0-3128 GCA_964584875.1 uncultured Spirochaetota bacterium | reverse complement strand
AATTCTAAACCATGCATCCAATCCTGTATCCCCCTTCAATCGCCTGCCTGAGCCTCCCTGGTTTTGTGCAATCACCAAGGGCGTAGTATTTTTTGCAGGCAGCAAGCATCCTTCCTACCGCATCCTGCGGCGCAGTAAATCCAGCCGCAAGCACGACGGTATCCACGAAAAGCTCTTTTTTGGAACCGTCCCGATCCTTCACCGTTATTGAGTTCATAGTAATCCCGGTGATCACCGTATCCGTATACACCTTTACTTTGGCATCTATCAGCATCTTCTCAAGCACCGCTGTGTTGTGCTTTATCTCCTCTGTTTCCATGAGCGCAGGGAGCATTTCAACCACGGTGACATCGTTCCCCTTTAGTGCAAGCATAAGCGCGGTTTCACAGCCAACATCCCCCCCGCCTATAACAGCTATGTTCCGCTCACGGTAGCGATCCGCATTGAGCAGTGCTTCCTCTGCGTGAATCACGTTAGAACCCCTGATCCCTGGAATGTCGGGAATCCTGGGCTCTGCGCCTATTGCGACGATAAGAACATCGGGAGACTGCTCCCTTATGAGTTCGGGAGTAACCCCGCAGTTGTTCACTACCTGTACCCCGCTATCCCCGATCTCCTCCCTGAAATACCTGAGCAAATCGCTGAACTCATGCTTGAAACCAGGCCTGCTCCCCGGGATGAGCTTTCCTCCAAGGGTGCCCTCCTTCTCATAGAGGCGCACCCTGTGCCCCCGCCTTGAGGCAGTAAGGGCTGCCGTCATACCGCCCGGGCCGCCACCCACCACCATGACCTCTTTTGGGTCTCCCGCAAGCACCGGTCTTTTTTCTACAAGGACATCGGGATTTACCGCGCATACCACGATCTTCCCCAGCACGGCAACCTCGTGGTGGCAGACGTGGCAGCGGATGCAGGGCCTGATCCTCAAACCTCTCAAAGCCTTGTAAGCCCAGAGGTGATCGGCGATGAAAGCTCTCCCGATTGCCACCATATCCGCCCTTCCCTCCGCAATTATCCGGTTCGCTTCATCGGGCTTCAGGATGCCCCCAACAGTGATGACCGGAACACCGTTAATATGATCCTTCAGACTCTTCGCTATGGGGACTGTCGTGTTGCGAGGCTGGTAGAGGTTCGGCATGGGAGGGTATCGAAAAAGTGACAGAGGCTTGTCGGGCCTGGCAAAGGACCAACCATGGATGTATGCAACTCCCTCTTCAGCCATTCGCTTTGCAATTCGTACTCCAAGCCCCAGATCGATTCCATCGGGTATATCATAGTAGGCGTTGAACTTGAAACCTACAGGGTAACCTTCACCACACACCCTCTTTATACCCCTGACTATCTCCACAGGAAATCTCATTCGATTCTCGAAACTCCCTCCGTACTCATCGGTACGCCGGTTCATACAGGGGCATAGAAAATCCGAGATCAGGAAGTTTTCAGCCCCGTCAAGCTCCACCCCGTCGAAGCCTGCCTCCTGCGCTCTCAGCGCGGCCTGGCTAAACGCCCCAATGAGCTCTTCAACATGCAAGCCCTCAAGCTCGATCGGTTTCACTGCACCCTTCCATTCCTCGTTGTAAATGGGAACACATACCGATGGCACACGGGGGCTCAACGGATCTGCCCCTCCCAGCTCAAGTATCTGAAGGAATATCCTCGACCCCTTCCTGTGGGCCGCCTCTGCAAGCCTGTGCAGTCGCGGAATGTGGGAATCGTCGTAGCATCCAAAAAACTTCAATTTGCCATACTTTGAAGAGACCCTTGCTCCGGTCGTTATTATCAACCCAGTTTCCTCAGCCCTTGCCCCAACAAAGGCTATGTACTGATCGCTCACCGTCTCGTCTTCATTGTACGCACCAATCCCCATTGGCGAGAGAACGATTCGATTTCTGATTTCAAGATTTTTCAAGGTGATGGGCTTGAATAGATGGTGTAGTTTCACTGAAATAGAGGGCACTTTTGAATATATGGCCCCATGCATCAGGATCTAACAACGACGGTTCTTACAGGGCACGCTCCCACTTTCAGATTTCGCAGAGGTATGTCAAAGAAATAAACGGTCAACCATACACTAATTACACCTCGACTACCTTCCCCGTTTCAGCGGATTTTTCAGCGGCCATGACTATCTCCAGTGTATCGCGCGCCCTCTGGGGGTCGCCAAGCCCTCCGGGGAGTTTCCCGAGCATGATGCCGTCTGCAAAATACCTGATTTCATCCCCCAGAGCTCCCTCCACTCTACCAAGCTTCTCAGGCCACCAGGTAGCATCGGGGAACCGCCATCCATTTTTATCATTCACCCTCAAACCCTGATCGGAGAGGTCTATGTAAATCATCCCTTCGGTACCGTGAATTTCCATCTGAGAATCGATCAGGTACGGGGTATTTGCCGGCAGATACCAGTTTGCCTCAAGGGTCGCAATTGAGCCGTTTTCAAAGGTGAACATTGCCCAGCACACATCGGGCTTCTTCATACCCCGCACATTCTTCGTCTGGGCGTATACCCTCTTCACCTTCCAGCCTGTGTACCAGAGCATGCACTCCATATCATGGATCATCTCATCATAGATAGCTGATGAATGGTCCTGGAGTTTTTCACCCCAGAAGGAAGCGGCGTTTCTTCTCGCATACATCGCCACGATATCACCGATACTCCCCTTCTCTATTTCAGCTTTTGCCATTGCATAGTGGGTATGGAAGGGCAGGATGTGAGCGACGGCAAATATCTTGTCCGTCTTTTTGCTCTGGACTATCATTTCATCCGCCTCTTTCAGCGTAGGTGCAATTGGCTTTTCAACGATGACGTGCTTGCCAGCCTTCAGCGCAGCCATCACCGGTTCGTGGTGATGGTGCTCATCCGTCACCACGGCAACAGCCTCAACTCCATCGCTTCTGATCAGCTCATTTAAATCGGTGTACCACTTCTTTATCCCGAAGCGTTCCGCCGCCTTTCGGGCATGCTTTTCTGTCCGTGAATACACCGAAACGAGATCGACGTTGGGAAGCTGCTTCATTATCTGTGCATAAATGAGACCAAAATCACCTGCGCCTATCAGTCCCCACTTTACACGGCGATACATGTTATCACTCACGATGTGCCTCCTTCTACTCTTTCGGACTTTTGGGACTCA
>CAZPCG010000350.1:0-3139 GCA_964584875.1 uncultured Spirochaetota bacterium | reverse complement strand
AAAGAAGATATGTATTGAGGATTGTGCCATTGGAAACCTGTCTTCTTGGCATTGACATCGGCTCAGGAGGCTGCAAGGTCACCCTCCTGGACGTCGAAAGTAAAGAAAGCTTCACGGAAGCCTCTGAGTACCACACATACACCCCGCAGGCTGGATGGGCCGAGCAGGATCCAGAGGAATGGGTCAGGGGCGCGGGAAGGCTTATTGGCCGCATGCTTGAGAAGGCCTGTGTAAATGCATCTGCAGTAGCGGCATGCTGCATAGGTGGTGTGACGCACTCGCCGGTGCTCCTCGATGAGAACAGGAAGGTTTTGAGGAGGACGATTCATCTCACCGATGCAAGGAGCGTGGAGCAGGCTGAGCGGCTCGAGGAGAGAGCGGGGGAGCTTTTCATCCGAAAATGCCTGAACCCGGTCAACGTAATGTGGACTGCCTCGATGCTGCTCTGGGTGCGTGAGAATGAACCTGAGGTGTGGGAAAGGGTCTCAAAGGTCCTCTTCCCGAAGGATTATGTGAGGTTCAGGCTGACTGGAATGGAGCTTACAGACCCGATCGATGCTCAGGGCACTTTGCTGTTCAATGTGCATGAGGGAAGGTGGGACGATGAGCTGATGTCTTTTGTGGGGATCAGACCCCGGCAGCTTCCAGATCTTGCTGCCCCAACGGACGTAGTTGGAGCGGTAACCGAGGAGGGGGCTGAGTGGTCGGGGCTTGTGGTTGGCACGCCTGTTGTTGCGGGGACCACCGACACCCTTTTAGAGGTCTTTGCTGCGGGGTCGAAGAGACCTGGCGACTGCACGGTAAAGCTTGCGACCTTCGGCAGAATTTGCGTGCTTACGGATCAGCCGGTTCAAGACCGAAAGCTCATCACCTACTCCTACATCGTGCCGGGCATCTGGTACCCGGGAACCGGGACGAAATCCTTTGCCTCCTCGCTGAAGTGGTTCAGGGACCGGTTCTGCCGAGATCTTACAATGCGGGACAATGAGAAAGAGATGGGCGGTAAAGGTGGAGAGATGGGAAGAAAGTCAGGAGAGATGGAAGATAAATGGAAAGATATGGGCGGCAAAGGAGGAGAGACTGAAGGCAAGGGGAAGGAGAATGGCGGCAAAGGAGGAGAGGGAGGTGCTTTCAGCGATATGGAGGAGGAGGCGGTGAGTGTGCAGCCCGGGTGCGAAGGGCTTCTGTTCCACCCCTACCTCCAGGGTGAGGGCTCGCCCTACAACGACCCGTACCTCCGGGGAAGCTTCGTCGGCCTGACGCTCCACCACACGCGCGGGCACCTTATCAGGGCCGTTATGGAGGGCACAGCTTTTTCTTTACTTGACAGCATGAACCTCCTCCGCCAGAAGGGGATCTCGATTAATGGGCCCTTGCGCTACATAGGTGGAGGCACACAAAGCAGGCTCTGGACGGATATCGTTGCCGATGTGCTCGGAATTGACGGTGTTGTGCCAAGGGCGACTGACCCATCCTTCGGGGCAGCGCTGCTTGCAGGGGTTGGTATCGGGATTTTCGGCTCTCTCGAAGAGGCCCAGGATTTCTGTGCTGGACATGTCCGGGTGGTCGAACACGATGAGGAGAGGACCGGTATATACAGGAAGCTGTTCGAGGAGTACCGGAAGGTCCATGACCTTCTTGAGGATGTCAACCACAGGCTTTCCAGGTTTTCAGCAGGATGACTGGGTTTTTTATAAGAGGCGGTGTAAAGATGGTAACTGGGTTGGCCATAGTTTTTAATCAAGAATTGCTTTTATGATTTAATGAACGAAGGGGGTGCTCTGGCAATGCTTCATCATCTACAGCGCAAGATGATCGAGACCGAGCTGGTGGACATTGCAGGCAGGCGGTGGGTGCTGACGGAGGAGGCTGACCGGATGGTTTACGGCGTGGACTACATGTGGGTCCCCCGCCTCTGGATAGACCGGGGGCTTGTACCTCCTCTCCCGGATTTTGTCGTGCTTCCTGGAACACCACAGGAAGCATCTGCCATCGTCAAGCTTGCCAACGTTTACCGCATCCCAATCATCCCCTGGGGAGGGGGCTCCGGCAGCCAGGGAGGCATCATGCCGGTATATGGCGGGATAACGCTCGACATGAAGCGGCTGAACAAAGTCCTTGAAATCAACGAAAAGTCTTATACCGTGGCCGCTCAGGCAGGTATAAACAGCTACGATCTTGAGAGCTCCCTCAACAGAGCCGGCTACACCCTTCCCCACATTCCAGCATCCTTGCATTCGGCAACCCTCGGAGGCTCCATCGCCTGCAGGGGCTCGGGCGTTCTATCGACCAAATACGGGAAGATCGAGGATATCGTTTTGTCCCTCCAGGTGGTTCTTCCAAACGGTGATATCATCCGCACTCTACCCCTTCCAAACCATGCAGCAGGGCCCGGGATTCTTCAGCTATTCGTCGGCGCAGAGGGCTCTTACGGGATTATCACCGAGGCCACCCTGCGGATTGAGAAGCTCTCCGAAGAGCGCCGGTTCAAAACGTTTCTTTTCGATAGTCTTTCGTCAGGCATCGAGGCTGGGAAGCGAATTATGCTTGGGAGGCTTCAGCCAAGCGTTATACGCCTGTACGACGAAGCCGAAACAGGGAAGAGGATCAAAAAAATCCTCGGGCTATCCCTGAAGAAGGGCTCATACATGGTTCTGGGATACGATGGGCAGAGGGAGATCATCGACCTCCAGGAGCGGCTTGCTGCCGGTATATGCAAAGAGCTGGGAGCAGAGGAGCTTGACCCTGAGCTTGCCTGGGAGTGGTGGAACCACCGCTATAACTTCTTCTACCCTCCCCACTGTCTGGATTTCCCCTGGATGTTTGGGACGATGGATACCCTCTGCACCTTCGACAGGATAGAAAACCTATACTGGACGAAGAAGAAGACACTTGAGGAACGGTACGCCGACTGGAAACTGGAATACATCGCACACCTCTCCCACTGGTATCCCTGGGGTGTCATGCTCTATGACCGCTTCATCATCCAGGACCCCCCTGTGGACGTGGAGGAGGCCCTTGCGCTCCACAATGAGATATGGAACCTTGCGGTGCGCACTTCCATTGCCTGCGGAGGGGTGCTGAACGAGCACCACGGGGTGGGCCTGAAGCTTGCCCGGCTTGTTCGGGAGCAGTACGG
>CAZPCG010000349.1:0-3149 GCA_964584875.1 uncultured Spirochaetota bacterium | reverse complement strand
GCATTAACCGGATGAGCCTAAAAAATATGGGTAAGTTCACATTGCGGGAAAATAGGTATGTGGAGCGCAATGACAGTTTCAGGATTCCTTCTTTAAAACAAAGGGGCTTTCCAGGTCAAACCTCCTCTTCATCGCTACCATGGTATTGGCCGCAATGCTCTTCGACTCGAAGGGGCCAACTCGAACCCTGTAGTAGGTTTGATTATTCACAACCGCCTCCTCGATGACCACGCGGTAGAGGCTTTTTTGCAGTTGCCGGGTCATGCTCTGTGCGTTCTCCTTTTGCACGAAGGAGGCTACCTGGATGTAGTAATCACCCTTTGCCACATAGGGCCTGGGTTGGCTTGTGGTTGGTTTTGTTTTTGGTGGGATGTACAGCTTCTCTGGTACGCTCACCACTTTTACCGGCTGCTCCTGCTGGGGCAGAGCAACCTGCTCCTGTATTTTTCCTTCGGCAACCTTTTCAAGGCTTTTAACATCTATGTAGCGGGTTTCAGTCTCAAGATTGTTCTCAAAAAGTTCCCTGAACTTAATGGTCTCATCTTCAACCGGAACCCCCACCCTTTCACGCTTGAACAGCTCGGTCCTGCCAAGCTTGAACAACTCTTTTCCCTCCTTCTCTCCCCTGCCACCTCCAACCCAGAAACCGACGATGAAGATACCGATGATGAAAAGGCCGAGGAGGAAGGCAATCCAGAAAAGCCTTCCCATGTCGAGATTGACCTGGTAGTACTCCTTGCCTCTCTTCCTCTCTTCTTCCATTGCTCAGGACCCCTATCCGAGATCTGCGATGAGGGACTTTATCTTTTGTTCAAACTCATCTCTGCTCCCGTTGTTGTCTATTATCTTATCGACATATTGCAATTTCTCTTTAATCGGGATTTGGGCCCCCAGACGCTGCAAGGCCTCCTCCCGGGAGATGCCGTCCCGGTGAACAGCCCGGTTCACCAGTATAACTTCGGGCGCCAGGATCGCAACCACAATATCGCAGAGTACAAAAAGGCACATCTCAATGAGCAAAGCGGCATTGATAACAGCCTTATCCGCCTGCCGGACAAGCTCCCTGACCCGTTTTATCATATATGGATGCACGATGTTTTCAAGCTTTCTCTTCTTCTCCTGGCTGCTGAACACAATCATTCCCAATTTTTTTCTGTCGATCGCATCGCCCCCCACAATCCCTCTGCCGAAAGCCTGAACTACCTCGTCCTTCTTCGCCTCGAGCGCCTCGTGACCTATCCTGTCGACATCGATGATCTCATATCCCTGTTCCTGGAAAATGGAGCATGCAATGTCTTTTCCCGAGCAGTAGTTCCCGGTAATTCCCACCACCATACGAGTCGACCCCCTCAGTGAGCCTCCTCCCAGTTTTTCCCCTCGGAGATGTTCACCTTGAAGGGGACCTGAAAGGAGAGCGCATGCTCCATCGTTTCCTTTGCCACCTTCTTAAGCTCCTTGACTTCCTCAGGTGGGGACTCAAAAACGAGCTCATCGTGAACCTGTATGAGCATTTGCGACTGCATCGCTCTCCCGGTTATCTCCCTGTCGATATCAACCATGGCCTTTTTTATGAGATCAGCGGCCGTGCCCTGAATCGGGGTATTTATCGCTACCCTCTTTGCCGCTTCGAAGATGTTCTGATTGGGGGAGTTAATTTCAGGGATGTAGCGCTTTCGCCCGAGCAGAGTCTCCACGTATCCGTTCTCCTTCGCCTTTTCGACGATACCGTTAAAAAATTCCCTCACCCCGCTGTACTTCTTAAAGTACATCTCGATAAAGACAGAGGCCTCTGTTTTTGAAATCTTCAACCTCCTGGAGAGCCCGAAGGGGCTGATACCGTAGATTATACTGAAGTTGATGGTTTTCGCCATCTGCCGCTGTAAGTCTGTGACGAGGCTTGCATCCACCCCGAAGAGCAGTGAAGCTGTTTCCCTGTGTATGTCCCTGTCCTGCCGGAAGGCATTCAGCAGGGAACTATCCCCAGAGAGGGAAGCGAGTATTCTCAGCTCGATCTGCGAGTAGTCAGCCGACACAAATGACCAGCCCTCCTCCGGGATAAACGCCCTCCGAATTGCCTTCCCCTCCTTCTCCCTGATCGGGATGTTCTGGAGATTCGGTGTATTCGATGAAAGTCTCCCGGTAGCTGTAACAGTCTGATTGAAGGATGTGTGAATTCTCCCTGTCCTTGTGTTTATGAGGGTGGGGAGGGCATCGATGTAGCCGGATTTCAGCTTCGTGAGCGTTCTGTGACGCAGTAAAAGCTCAGCAACCTCATAATCCTGTGCAAGGTCTTCGAGAACAGTCTCATCGGTTGAAAATCCTGTCTTGGTGCTCTTCAGAACCGGCAGCTTCATCTTCTCGAAGAGCACCCAGGCAAGCTGCTTTGTGGATCGAACGTTAAACTCCTCACCTGCAAGAACGAAGATGCGCTCCTCTAATTCCCTGATTTCTCCTGCCAGTCCTTCGCCCATGCTCTGCAGATAGTCCGGATCGATTCGCACTCCTGCATTCTCCATCTTCCCCAGCACCACGAGCAGTGAAACCTCGATATCGCGATAGAGGGGCCACAGCCCCTCATCCTCAACCTTCTTCTCAAGCAGGTGAATCAACCTCAGGGTGATATCAGCATCCTCCCCTGAGTATTCCACCACAGCCTCGATGGGGTAGTCCAGCAGGGTTTCGTTCTTGTTCTTTACCACGTCGCTGTAGTGAATGGTTTTATAATCGAGGTATTCAAGGGCAAGATCGTCCATGTTGTAGCGCTGTTTCTGCGGGTTGAGCAGGTAGGCTGCGATCATGGAGTCCCCGGTTATGTTCTGGATGTGCATGCCGTACTTCATGAGAATAACAAAATCGTACTTAATGTTCTGGCCTTTCTTTGCAATGCTTCCGTCCTCAAGAATCTGTTTCAGTTCTTTTTTAAGGAAATCTATCCCGAAGGCATTCCCATCCTTCCTGACGATGGGTATGTAGTACGCCTCCCCCTCCTCAACAGAGATCGATACACCTATGAGCTCTGCGCTGATCGGGTCCATGCCCGTCGATTCAGTATCAAAGGAGAACACCCCTTTTCGCCTTACCTTCTCCTCAAGCTCTCTGTACTCCTCGATGGTTTTCACGAGATGGTAGGTCCCTCTCTTCGTCTCAGG
>CAZPCG010000348.1:0-3156 GCA_964584875.1 uncultured Spirochaetota bacterium | reverse complement strand
GAACAGGTTAAAGGCATCGATGAAGCGGATGATCAGGGCTATGATTACCGCTCCTCTCAGAAAAGGCATGGTGATGCTCCTGAGGGCCTGCCAGTAACCCGCCCCATCTATCTCGGCAGCCTCATACAGTTCATCCGGAATGGCCTGCAGACCTGCAAGGAGAATAAGAAACATGAGGGGCATTCTGCTCCAGACATCAGCCATTATCACCGAAAGCAGTGCGAGGAGGGGGTTTCCAAGAAGGCTCTTTTGCAGTCCAAGGGAGGGGAATATATACCCTCCCAAAAACCCCACCTCCCTGTTCAGAAGGAACTTCCAGGCAAAACCAGCAACAACCGGCGGGATTATTGCAGGGAGGGTGAAGAGAGCCCTGAACACACCCTTTCCCTTCAAGTTTTCGTTCAGGATAAGGGCAAGCACAAGACCGAAGAAGAGTGTGAGGAGCGTGGAGCCTGTAACAAAAATCGCCGTTACTCTCAGGGACTGTAAAAAGTCCCGTGAGGTGATGATGCTGTAGAAATTTCCGAGCCCGATGAAACGTGTCTCCTCCATGAACAGTACCCATTGGTGCAGGCTAACGTAAAGCAGGAATGCAGTCGGGAAGGCAACGATCCCTGCGGTTATGGTCAGGCTGGGCAGAAGAAGCTTATACTCCTCTTTCATCGCTCGTCCTCAAGGAGGTACTTACGATACAGGTCCATCAGTTTCCGATCCTCCTTCCAGGTTTGGGCGCAGAGCGACCTCCCCGAGAGCTCGCCTGGTTCAAGTGAACATAGCACATACACAAGCTCATCCATGATCTCCGGACGTTCGAGCCCCTTCCTCTCCTCCTCGTCGAGGTAGTCAAAGAAGCCGGTATTCACCATTGCACCAGGGTAGACTGAGTTGACGTTGATTTTTGAATCGATCAGTTCGCAACAGGCGTATTCGGTTAGAGCTTCCAGGGCAGCTTTCGACACACCATAGGCGGCGTCGCCCGCCCGCGGATGACCTCTCTGCCCGAGTAGAGATGTAATGTTCACAATGTTCCCACCTCCCCGTTCATTCATGATCCGGGCACATTCCCTCAGGCAGATGAAGCTCCCCGTCAGGTTGGTTGCAAGCACTTTATGCCATATATCGTAGGGCATTTCAAGAAGGGTTCTATGTTGCTTGTCCGTGATCCCTGCATTGTTTACCAGAGCATAGATGTGGCCGAAACGCTCGATGCACTCCTCCGCCATTCTTCTCACCTGGTCGACGCTTCGTATGTCGGCTTTTACGGCATGTACATGCGGATAGGAGCGGGCGATTTCATCGACGGTTTGCCGCACACCTTCCTCCGAGATGTCAGCGGCACAAACGCTCCATTCTTTTTTTGCAAAGTACCGGCACAGGCAGCGCCCGATGCCACTTCCACCCCCGGTGACGATTACCGTTTTCCCCATCCTTTTCACCATACCCATCGACAGGCATGTCCATAAACAATGGGGGGAGTAGTACTCCCCCCTGCTTATCGATCTGGCAGACTTCAGGATTTACTTTTTACAGAAAAAAATCAAACTTGACATTCACCCGGTTGTCCGCAGGCCATATCATTTGTAATAGCCTGCCCTGACCATGCGCTCCAGTGCCCATGTCTGAAGCTCATTCAGAACAACATCCACATCCGTTCCTGCAATGGCCCGTGATGCGGCTGTTCCGATTTTATCCATGTACTCCGTCAGCTCGGGGATGTATGGGAAGTAGTAGGGTTCTGCTTCGACGATGGACTCTTCGTTAAGCCGTATCTCCTCATCCCCGTATCTTTTCAGCAGAACATCACTGTAGAGCACTGACTTCATCGTAACATTGGGCCACTGGGTGCGGTCCGCAAAGGCCTGCATGGCCTGTTTGCCAGTGAGATAGGTGAGTACCTTCCAGGCTTTGACCTTGTTCTTTGAGTCTTTGTTGATGGCCATGGAGAAGGTCCAGAAGCTCTGAATCTGCTTGCCTCCGGGACCAACGGGGATTTTTGCAAATCGTGTGTTGTTCTTCACATTCGGGTCTTCCGTAAATCCAAGGGCCGCGTATGCATTGATCGCTGAAGGCATCAGAATGGCAGCCTTCCCTGCAGCGTAGATGTTCATCATATCAACCCAGGTATGGGTTGATATACCGGGGGGTCCGTACTTTTTACAGATGTCGACGAAAGCCTTGAACCCGGCCTTGAAATCATCCGATGTGAAAATTGGTTTTGCCTTCTTATCCTTAATCTCAGAAGCGGTGAGAGCGCCCCCTTCAAACCAGGATGCGTACCCCGAATAGGCGTAGATGAACCCGGCCAGGTCAAGGGTTGGTTCCTCACCAGGGGCCCCGCGCATGGTTACTGGATAAACATCGGTAATGCCGTCCCTTGCAAACCCTCTCTTCAGCCCTTCAAGAACCACCACAAGCTCATCGGTGGTCTTCGGGGGTTTGAGGCCGTAGCGGTCAAAGATATCCTTCCGGTACATGATCCCGGCACCGAAGGAGTAGTAGGGAAGGGCATACAGAGACACTCCAGGGGGCATCCTGTTTGCATCGAGGTATTTTGCGTAGGCATCGTTGGGGTCGAAGTACTCGGAGGGGTGCTGCTTGAAGTAATTGTCAAGCGGCTCAAGGAATCCCCCGTGGCCGTATGACTGTATCCCACCGTCACTTCCAGCAAGTATAACGTCGTAGCGTCCGGTGTGGGCAATAATGTCGGTGAGCACCTTTTGCCTTACTGCCGTTTCGTCCCCCCATTCAATCTCAATTTTGACACCCATTTCCTCCTCAAGTTTTTTCAGCAGATCTGTTCGCTCTGTGCCGTTTGAGCCGAAGAGCTCCGGCCATGCAAATCCCTGGGCGAATGCGAGTATCCTGATTGTCGGTACTTCCTTCTTCGCACCAGCCCATAGAGGAGTTGCAAGCATAAGCAGAACAGCGGTGACGGCAATAAAAGTTTTTCCCCTCATTGTTAGCCTCCTTTTCTTTATGGTAATTCTTCTGTTTGGCTGACAGCCAAACGAGGATTATCTGTGGGTCTATCCACAGATGTAAGTGCCACAGTCCTCCGGTAGTTAGAAAAATATGCAGCTATATGGAAGGATCGCATCATCATCGAGATTGGCAGGCCTGCACTGCAGGTCTGAGTGATGATTACTGAGAATGCTG
>CAZPCG010000347.1:0-3177 GCA_964584875.1 uncultured Spirochaetota bacterium | reverse complement strand
GTTTATCCTCGACAACACACGGGATGCTGTTTTTCTCGAAGGGCACTCGGATCGGTCCATCGATACTCTGGATTATTACGGGAAGCTGTTTGAGAAGTTTCAGGTCGATGCCGAGTTCCTTGGATTCAACCAGGGCGATACTCGCCCCTTGTTCGTGGTTTGGCGCGGGGGTAAGAAAGGATGAGGGTCTGCTATTTTATTGCTAACTCTCCTCACTACCTGCCGACGGTGCTGCCCCTCCTGAAGGAGACGGGAGGGTTGCTTCTCACATCCTGCAGAACCGTAGAGAGGCACATTCGCAGATATTACGAGGAACTTGGCATGGAAAAGAACTACCCTGGGAAGCATTACGATGTTGTATATGTCAGGAATGTCAGGTACATATCGAGGGATTTAAGCTCCCTCCAGGTGAACATCGTGGTTCATCCGAGTTTTTCTCTCCACTATTTCAGAGGCATGGACGGTTTGAAGCACGTCCAGATCTTTCACGGGACATCGGACAAGCCTTTCAATTTTCATCGGAGCCTCGCTCACTACGACCTGATAGTTGTACCGGGTCCGAAGATGAAGAAGGACATAGAAAAGCGCGGTCTTACCGATTCATCCAGAATAGCGGTGATCGGTTATCCAAAAATCGATTCTTTCCTGCATTCTCCCTTTGACAGAGAAGGTTTTACGGAAAGAAAAGGGCTTGATGGTACAAGGAAGACAGTTCTCTACTCTCCTACCTGGGATGACCCCGATGGCTATTCATCCTTTTCACGCTGTATTGTTACGATTCTGAGAAACCTGAAGGATGTTAACATTATTATCAAGCCACATCCGAATATATTAAAATACAGGCCCTGGCAGCTTTTTAAGGCATATATCGTAAAGGGAAAAAATGCTTTCTTCTGCACGAAGAGTACTAGTATATTGCCCTTCATGGCGGTATCCGATGTTCTCATTACGGATATCTCATCGGTGGCCCATGAATATCTACCCTTCAATAGACCAATCGTTTTCCTGAACCCAAAGCCAGGAGAGGTAATTCCGGAGGAACATATCTGGATCTGGCACTGCGGAGATGTCATTGTAAACAGGAGGGATATCACCCGGGTCGTAAGGGATAATCTCAATAACCCTGAGAAATACAGTGCTGAAAGACAAAAGGCTCTGAAAGAAGTATTTCTCGACTTTGATGGAGAATCTACACGGAGATTCAAGGAGCAGATAAATAATCTGATACGGACATAGGTAACAAAAGTACGGATGCACATTGTCGCTGTCCTCGATTGTAACGCTGCAGCGAGGACAATGACAGGAAAAAGAGGTGGGGAGTAATTGAAAAAGAAACTGCTCGACGAACAGCTCGTATGGGTGCTTTCGTTTCTGAAGCCGTACTTATTCGGGCTCTTAGGTGTCCTCGTGCTGACCTTCGGCCAGAACTACTCCGTGGCAATGCTTCCAACGGTAAGCACAAAATTTCTCTGGGAGTTGATTACACCGGAAAAGATACACCTCCTCTACAGGTATTTCTACATAGCCATAGGGCTCATCTTTGCACGTGCCTTATTCAATTTTCTCCAGCGCTACTCTATGAGGCTCATAACGCTTTCTGCAATCAAGAAGGTAAGGGATACCTTCTTCGGCCACCTCTTAACCCTTGATATCGATTATTTCAGGAAGAACAATACGGGGAACATCATATCCATCGGTATTAACGATATCGAGATGATCAGGACGAATATGTACCAGGGCATTACGAATTTCATAAGCAATGTCATGATGCTGGTCATCGTTCTTGTAAAGCTGTTCAACCTGAACTGGCGCCTGACGGTGATAAGCTTTTCCGTCATGCCTGTCCTCTACATTGTCGTGAGGGTCATTGGTAATAAAATGAAGATTATCAGCAGGAAATTGAGGAAGAACATCGCTGATCTGTCGATCAACCTCCATGAAACGGTAACGGGTATGGAGGTTGTCAAGTCCTTCGCCCAGGAGAGCTATGAAAACGAGGTTTTCAGGAAGAATACGAAGCGGTACAAGAGGACCTTTCTGAAGCTCGTCCGCCTGGAGATGATTTTTAGTCCACTCAATGATGTCATCATATATCTCTATGGGTTGATGCTCGTAGGGGTAGGAGCATTCTATATCATAAATGGAGGATGGTCTGCTAGGGGCCTTACAGAATACCTCATGCTGCTTGGAATACTTTCCGGTCCGATTTTAAAGATGCCGAATTTCGTTTCTCACTACAAGACTGTCCAGGCATCGATCGAGAGGGTGTACAACATCATTTCAATAGAGCCGAAGATCAATGAGATCGAAAACCCCGTAAAGAGGGTCATAGGGGGTGAGGTGGAGTTCAGGAATGTACTATTTGCATACGAACCGGGTGTGGAGGTTTTAAAAAACGTCAGCTTTACAGTCAATAAGGGCGAAAGGCTTGCTCTGGTTGGACCCTCGGGTGCAGGGAAAACCACAATAATAAATCTCATTCCACGGCATTACGATTGTGACCGTGGGGAGATACTCATAGATGACGTTAACGTGAAGGATTACAGCCTAAAGTCGCTGCGCTCACAGATAGGCATGGTTTCACAGAACGTGATTCTGTTCAACACGACAATCCTCGAGAACATCAAGTATGCAAAGAGGGAAGCAACGAAGGAAGAGATCATACAGGCGGCAAAAAAGGCCTATGCCTACGATTTCATCATGGAGCTGCCCTATCAATTCGAAACCAGTGTTGGTGAGAAGGGTGTCAGGCTCTCGGGGGGTCAGAAGCAGAGAATATCCATCGCGAGAACCATACTGATGAACCCTCAGATACTCATCCTCGATGAAGCTACCTCTGCCCTCGATTCGGAGTCCGAGCACTACATCCAGATGGCCATCAACAATCTTATGGAGGGAAGGACATCGATAATCATTGCCCACAGGCTTTCAACGATAAAGCATGCCACGAAGATACTTGTGATCGATAAGGGGAAGATAGTGGCCCACGGCACCCATGAGAAATTGCTGCGCACCTGTAAACTCTATAAGAAGATTTATGATTTACAGTACTTCAGATAATTAACAAACCAATGTCCAGTGGGAATAGATTAAAAAAAATCGATTCAGGCAGAGAAAAATTCTGGGAGATCAGAGCAGCCAGCTATGATAAATTATTCTGGGTCAGGGATGATTCTT
>CAZPCG010000346.1:0-3191 GCA_964584875.1 uncultured Spirochaetota bacterium | reverse complement strand
CGAGGGAACGGGCGTATTCCACCTCATCCCTGCTCGATATACCAGTATCGACTGTGATCAGGAGACGTGCATCATGCTCCTTTGCAAAATCGATGTCCTTTTTCTCTATTCCATACCCGTACTCACCTTCCGGGACCCTGTAAAGAAGGTCTGCATCAAATCTTTTTAGAATGTTGTACAGCATCGCTGTCGATACCACACCATCAACGTCCCTGTCGCCGAATATGAATATTCCCTCGTTCGAATGAATCGCCTGTCTCACCCTCATTACGGCGTCAAGCATACCACTGAATAGAAATGGGTTGTGAAGGTCATAAATATCATCTTTGAGAAAATGCTTAAGGTCCGTTTCCGTTCGCAGGCCTTTCAAAAAGAATATCCTCGCTACCCGTCTACCGAAACCGCTCATCCTTGAAAACTCCCCTACCACATCATCATCAACCTCTCTCAACACCCACTCGGGAGCACTGCTAATCATCTCATCGATGAAATCTGACATCTTTTGCTCTCTCTTCACCCTTTTACCAATCTTTTCATCAAATCTTACCCATTTTCTCTGGTTACAAAGATGCGTTTTTTAAAACATCCGGGTTTTGCCGTATACAGCGGGCTTGTGATTACTCGACAACCCCATGGATCAGCCGAAACTCAGTTTCCGGTTGTTCTCCAATTTTATAGGATTTTTCAACCAGTTGTATGGCCCTATCCAGGTACATCGAATTGTTGTAGTGAAGTGTTGCGATCGTCTCACCTGCCGAAACCCTGTCTCCGAGCTTTTTCTGAACGACTATCCCTGCAGCAGGATCAATGGCATCCTCCTTTCGAAGCCTCCCTGCACCGAGATACATTGAAGCTGCTCCCACGGACTCTGTGTCAATCGCTCTGATATAGCCGCTGTGTCCCGCCCTCACTTCCTTGCGTAAGGCGGCATGGGGGAGGCTTTCTGGATGCTCTATCGATTCAACATCCCCTCCCTGGCGATGAACGGATCGTTTGAATCGTTTAAATGCCTCACCGCTTTGCAATGTACCCAGTATCATCGACTCCCCCTCTTCTGAAGAGCCCGCGATTCCGGCTGCAAGGAGCATCCGGCCCCCCAGAACAGTTACAAGTTCCATCACATCCTCAGGACCTCCTCCCTTCAGGCATTCAATCGACTCTATCACTTCAAGGCTGTTCCCAATTGTCCTTCCCAGTGGCTGATCCATGCTTGAGAGGATAGCAACCACCTTTTTCCCAAGCCGTTTTGCAGTCAAAACAAGCGAGCTCGCAAGCCTGCGAGCCTCATCTATGGTTTTCATGAACGCACCGCTGCCGAATTTTACATCCATGACCACCGAGTCTGCTCCCTCTGCCAGCTTCTTGCTGAGAATGCTGGATGTGATGAGGGGTATGCATTCCACTGTACCCGTCACATCACGCAGGGCGTAGAGTTTCCTGTCGGCGGGCGCAAGGGCCTCGGTTTGCCCCGACATAACGTATCCGACCTCTTTCAGGACCGCGATGAACTCCATTTCGGTGAGATGGACGTTGAAGCCTGGAATCGATTCAAGCTTGTCGAGTGTTCCGCCCGAAAAGCCGAGGGCTCTCCCGCTGGTCATAGGCACAGCAACACCGCAGGATGCTGCTGCAGGAGCCAGTACAAGGGATACCTTATCACCCACGCCACCCGTGGAGTGCTTGTCCACCTTCGGTTTTGAGATGGAGCTCAGGTCGAGCACCTTACCGCTGTACAGCATCGCTTTTGTCAGGAAGTATGCCTCTTCATCATCAAGACCGTTGAGGAAGCAGGCCATCAGCCATGCGGATACCTGGTAATCCGGTATCTCCCCCCTGGTGTATCCGTTAACCATAAACTCAATCTCATCGAAGGGGTGAGCCCCGCCTTTTCTCTTATGTATTATGATATCAACCGGCCGCATGCTCATTATAACATATCTCGTTCATCAAACCAGCACATTTTGAAAGCAGCTGTGCCTCGTGGGCGAAAGAAACTGACAGGGGTGCATGAAAGGAAATCGGGATGTACAACCCCTGCTCAAGCAGGATGCGCCTGAGGGGGGTAAATCCTCGCCTCTCAAATGCCACCTCACTTAAATAGATCGCATCACTGATCAATTCGAAATACCGCGGGTCAAGGAGGGAGAAGAAACGGCGCCTCAGCTCACAGAGGGCATTTACACCTCCCCTTTTCTTGACCATTCCCAAAAAATGTACTGCCGTTTTCAGCTTGAAAAGAGGCGGAAGCCCTGCAATGCCCGGGAGATACTCATATATAGCCTGCTCTTCACCGCATCTGCCCTTCTTCATAGTGCCGTTCCCCTCCTCCACCAGGGAACGAAACAGCCCGTTGTGCCCGAAGAAACAGCCGAAGGAGAGCCCTCCGCACAGCCAATTTCCGAAAACCCGGGCATCGATTAGAGAGATGTCAGCTAGAGAGATGTCATCAATCAACCGTGTGAAATGGAGATGAGATGCAAAATCCGTTTCATCAGAGATGATGAGCTTCCCATGATCCTTCAGCATTTTAATGAGTTTTACCAGAAGCTGTTTTTCGGTGAGCCTGTCGCAGTGCAAAACGAAATACCCGAAATCGCTCATACCGTCCTTGCAAACCTCCTGCGCCTGGAGAAAGGACAGAAGGGTGCCCACATAGGGGCGGAAACAGCCAGAAGCCCTGCCCCCTGCACCTCCTGTTACATAGCACCCCTTTTCGATGCTTCGCATGCTTTTCAGAAGAAAGAGAAGGGCTGAACATGCCTCGGATGTAGAATCGAAGAAGCACCATTTCCCATCGCCAGGACGGAAGCCGCCAGGGCCATCCACCAAAAAGGCCTCAAGGGAGGTCGAGAGCATCCTGTGAGCGGCTGTTGGATACCCAGGGGAATACCCCCTGCCCAGCCAGCTTTTGATGACCTTTGTAATACCGGGGTGGGAGTGTCCTAACAAAAGAGACCCCCCGGCAAGGTCGAAATCAACGTACCTGTTCTCGTCGTAATCATAGAGGTAAGGTCCCTTAACCCTCCTGATAACCGGAAGCTGCCAGGACTTCCCCTCATGGGCGAGGAGTATCGACAGGGGTGAGGATGTGCTTGTCTGGACAATCCTGATGCTTCTGTCAAATGTACAGGGGGTCCGATACACCAAAAGCTCCTTACTTCTTAATTGTCCTTGCTACTCTTCCCTTCACC
>CAZPCG010000345.1:2132-3194 GCA_964584875.1 uncultured Spirochaetota bacterium | reverse complement strand
GTTATGCCAGCTTGTCATGAAGTTGAGTGGTGGTATCAGCGAAAGGAACCTCGTTCTGGTTTTGATGGGGATGGAGGCTTTGTGCGGGCTCATTGCTGTGTTGATGTTTGTTAAGTTATAATTTTGTCAATCTTAGTAATTCGTTCACATTCTTCACTGCACTATAAAAAAGTCGTAAGTTTACGCCAACAAATTTCAAGGTTTTTCTGGTTTTTAGATCCATTCCGCAGTAAAATTGCATTGTGCAACTCCTTTGGTATTAAGAGTTTTAGGATCAGGAGGGATAATATGCGAGCAAATTGGAGAGACCACATTGTAAGCACCCCAGATGTATTGCATGGGAAACCGCGGATCAAGGGGACAAGAATTCCGGTAAGCCTTATCCTCGGATATTTAGCCGCAGGCAACACTCCTGAGGAAATCATAAAGGAATTCCCAGACCTTACTGAGGAGCAAATCGCTGCTTCCTTGGATTATGCTCGTGAGTTATCAGAATTCGAGGTTGCTTCTTTATGACTTTAAGATTCTTCGCAGACCACTGCATCTCTAATTCTATTATCCAAACGCTTCGAGATTCAGGCTATGAAGTTTTTCGGCTAAGGGATTACCTCCAACCGGATTCACCTGATTCAGGTGTCATCTCAAAAGCACAGGAACTTGACTCTATTTTGATTTCCTTGAACAGAGATTTTGGTGATATAGTGTCTTATCCTCCGGCAAACTATAAGGGAATCATTGCCCTCCAGGTGAGGAATCATCCTGAAGCTATTCCACAGCTTATGAAAAGACTTAAGGAATATTTATCTACCCATGATGATATTGGACATTATGTAGGCAAGCTGTTTTTAATAGAAGTGCATAGGATTCGGATTCGAGAATCGGGCACGATAGATAGGACTCGTAGGGATCATCGATGATCTGGTACATATAAGTTATAGCATAAAAGCCCTTACGCCACTTTTTGCAGCGATGCCTCTTGCAGCAATCGAGGCTGGTTTCACCATGATGAAAATCCCTTTTATAGGGTGGGTTGACTTTAAGCTCCTCTACCCCCTGGCACTG
>CAZPCG010000345.1:0-2122 GCA_964584875.1 uncultured Spirochaetota bacterium | reverse complement strand
ATTTATAATTTGCGCGCAGCTACGAATAGCCCTGTCAATTTCCTCTGCATCGGGCCATTTCATTACTGACGTAAGAATCCTATGCCTGTTCAAAATCTCTCTTTGCCTGCCTTAACCAGGCCATCGCCCGGTTAGCCGTTATATTAACCCTCCATCATATTCTGACCAGCCTGTAATTCCCTATTGTCCTTGACATCGATTTTGTCATGATTAATATTTCTAACGGTGGTTGGATGGGAAAATGGGCATAAAGATGATCAGTTAGCCAGCTCAACTGAAAAGCAAATTCCTATCTTTATCCCTGTCCATGCTTTGGTTTGAGGAGTTATAGGAAGAAGAGTTCCAGGGAGATCATCAAGGTCGGTGAAACAAGTAGAGGAGAGGGTAGTCCATGAAATCTGAGTCTATGGCAGTTGATAGTTTGGTCCAGAGGAAACGGCAGGCGCTCCGTTTCTTCGTGGAGCAGCTCCTCTCATCTGAGGTAAAGGACTCGATAGCCAAGATCATCCTCCGGCGCTGGTATTTCTCAGGTCGCGGGGTGCTGGACGATAGCGAGGAGGTATATACGGTGGCAGACTGGGGTGCAACTTTTTCTGGTTAACCAAAATCAGGCAGCATTTTCTAATTCGCTCCTATTTTCTAACTCTCCCGTGGAAATCTGATTTTGGTATAACTCATTCTTCTTCGTATCAATATAATAATCCCAAAACTTTGTCCATACCCCATTCACTTTAGCTGATCTCAATTTCAGCATGGCCTCAGCTCCAATCTCTGTCCATCGCATCCCAGATAATTCCATTCTGTCTTTTACAAAACTCCGACATAAACCTTCCACAACTCCGCTTCCTATCGGATACCCTTTTGAGAGGTATTCGTCGTATCGCATGTACTTTTTACGCTTTTCCAGATATCTCTACTTCTGCGATGAACCACCTGTGTTGCTCGAACAGAAGCAGCGTCGCGAACAGGCGGTCAAAAGAGCCCGCATTGAAATCCCTTCCGATATGGAGGCTGTGTTGGTGCTCACCGATCTGATCAACCATCCAGAGTCCACCCTGCAGGCCTGCTCGCGGCGGCTTCGCCGAAAAGGGATCGACGTGGAACCGGAAGCCATCGGGAGGCTGCTTGACTACCATGGGGTAAAAAAAACTCCCCGTACAGGCTCATCCAGGCGCTAAGACATCATTTGGATGAGTGCGCGATCCGCTTTTCGCCTGCTTCATTATTCGCCCGGGCGCCAACCCTGTTCTTCGAGCCCAGCGTGCGCACCTGTCCTTTCTGCGGCTGTGCTCTGCATGTGCAGAAGACCCGCACGAAGATGGTAGTCACCCTGGGCATCGGGGCATTCAAAGCTCGCGAAACGATCCGCAGCTGTGGGCATTGCGACCAGGGTGGGTCCTACGGTTCCGGAGAGATGGCCGAGCTGAAACCGTTTCGAAGCACCTTCGGGTATGACGTTCTGGTGTATGTCGGTAAAGCGGTGTTTCAGCATTTCCGCAATGAAAAAGAGATACAGTGTGAGTTGGCTAAGAAACAAATTGTCATCTCAGAACGGGAGATCGCATATTTGGCCAAGAAGTTTGTGGTGTATCTGGCATTGGCTCACCGCCCCGAGCAGGCAAAAGATCCGAGCCCTCATGGCACAGCGATGAGGGTATATCCTTCATCTTGATGCTACTTGCGAAGGGGACAGTCCCCATTTGATGAGCGGAATGGATGGAATCACCGAAATCGTGCTGGAAAACGTGAAACTGGCCTCCGAAAAGGCCGAAACCATCATTTCTTTCCTTCAGACCATGAAGCGGCTCTACGGCGAGCCCCTCGCTACAGTCCATGATATGGGGAGAGGCATTTCCCATGCTGTGCAGCAGGTATTCCCCGATGCTCGTGACCTTATCTGCCAGTCAAGCTATACCCTCGTGCTGTGGGCCCTGGAGGGCAAAAAGCAAGCTCAAGGATATGGATTCCCCTTCGATCGCCCCTACCTCGCCTTCTATCATCGATTGCAAACCCTTCACTCGGCACTCAAACAGCTCAAGGAGCTACACCCATGGGAAGAGCGACAAAAGAGGCCAGATGCTACCTAAAAGTGTTACGAGACCTGATCGAACCCATGCAGGAT
>CAZPCG010000344.1:0-3208 GCA_964584875.1 uncultured Spirochaetota bacterium | reverse complement strand
GCATCGAACTGCCTCACCAACTCCTCAAACCCCGGGTGCTTTCCAACAGAGGTATTTAGCTTGATTTCAACACCCATAGCTTCAATCGCAGCAATCTCAACATCGAGTATATCCTTCGGAAGACGGTAGGCCGGAATTCCATATGCAAGCATCCCTCCGGCCCGGGGCCTTGCTTCAAACACCGTCACGCTGCACCCTTCTCTTGCAAGGTCCGCAGCGCATGTGAGCCCTGCAGGACCTGCACCGATCACAGCAACCCTGCCACGGCTCTGGCCGGTCCTTGCAGAGGGTGGCACCCTGCCCCCGCTCTGGTCTGCTCCGTTGTTGAGCGGTATAATGCCTCTGCTAAGGTCTGCTCCCGTATAGCGTGGCACAATGCCCCGTCGCAGCTCATAATCGGCGATGAAGCGTTTGAGAGCTGCAATCGATACCGGCTCATCCACGTCACCACGCAGGCACTTATCCTCACAGGGATGGGGGCACACCCTCCCGCATATACCTGGGAAGGGGTTTGTGAGCCGCACAACCTCAAGCGCCTCGTCAAAACGCCCGGCAGCGATGAGTGATACGTAGGCTTTCACGTTGGTCCCCAGAGGGCACGCGGCAGTACAGGGAGAGCCTTTTACACGGATAATCTCAAAGATTTCATCACCTGTATACAGAGCATCACGTTTCAACTATTATAGCCTTTCCTCCAGGTTTTCTCTCAGGGTTCTGCCATAAAGGGGTAGCGGTAGTCAAGTGGAGGCAGGAAGTTCTCTTTAATGGTGCGCGGGGTTACCCAGCGGAGCATGTTCAGAATGCTTCCAGCCTTGTCGTTTGTCCCGCTTAAACGGCTTCCTCCGAAGGGCTGCTGCCCCACCACAGCACCTGTAGGCTTGTCGTTGATGTAGAAATTCCCCGTCGCGTTTTTCAGTATGCTCTCGGCAAGCGCCACTGCCTGCCGGTCCTGAGAGAATATAGCACCCGTCAATCCGTACGGGGAAGTTGATTCGCACAGATGAAGGGTTTCTTCATATCTTTCATCATCGTATAGATAGACGGTTAACAGCGGGCCAAATATCTCCTCCTCCATTGTGCAGAAATGGGGGTCTGATGTGAGTGCCACCGTAGGAGCGATGAAAAATCCCCTGCTGTCATCATAATCTCCACCGAAGAGAATCTCCGCTTCGCTGGAATCTCTTACGTATTCTATGCAACCCGTGATCTTTGAAAAAGCCGCTCCATCAATTACCGCGTTCATAAAATTGCTGAAATCCTCAACGTCCCCGACCTTCACCGTCTTCAGGATATCGATCATGTAGTCTTTTAGATCTCCCCAGATGCTTCGCGGAATATACGCCCGTGAGACAGCAGAGCATTTCTGTCCCTGGTATTCGAAAGCCCCGCGTATTAGCGCCACACCAAGGGCCTCAATGCTGGAACTGCGATGGGCGAAGATAAAGTCCTTTCCCCCGGTCTCTCCGACCATACGGGGATACATCCGGTAGCTTGATATACTGTTGCCCACTGTCTTCCATATCAACCTGAAGGTCTCTGTGCTGCCGGTAAAATGGACTCCTGCAAGGTGGGGAGAGCCAAGAACGAGCGGGCCAATGCTGCTCCCCGGACCAGGTATGAAGTTGATCACCCCATCGGGAAGACCCGCCTCCTTCAGGAGTTTCGTCAGGTAATAGGCCGGGTAAACCGCATTCGATGCCGGCTTCCACAGGACGACATTGCCCATCACTGCGGGGCATGTGGGGAGGTTCCCTGCGATTGATAAAAAGTTAAAGGGTGTGATGGCAAAAACAAACCCTTCCAGAGGGCGGTAATCCATCCTGTTCCAGGTTGGCCGTGGGGAGTAGAGAGGCTGCTGCTCATATATCTGCATTGCATAGAACGTGTTAAACCGTAGAAAATCAACAAGCTCGCAGCAAGAATCTATCTCCGCTTGAAAAACATTTTTGCTCTGGCCGAGCATGTTCGAAGCGTTCAGCACCTGTCTCCACGGTCCCGCAACAAGCTCAGCTGCCTTGAGAAACACAGAAAGGCGTTCATGCCACTCCATCTCTGACCACTGAGCACGGGCAGCAAGGGCAGCTTCGATAGCCCGGTCAATCTCCCTTTCCCCGGCCTGATGGTACACCGCAATCACACTCCTGTGGTCATGGGGGAGCCGGCACTCCACCAACCTCCCTGTTCTTACCTCCTCTCCCCCTATAACAAGGGGTATCTCGATCTGCTTGCTTCTCAGTGCAGAAAGCATGGATTTAATCTCTTCGCGCTCCGGTGTTCCCGGTGCATAGGTTTTCATAGGCTCATTGGTGGGAAATGGGAGGGTGTACTTTGCATTGGACATGAGAATCTCCTTTTTTAAACCAGTCTGGAAATGAGTACCCTGAGAGGAACAACCTCATTATCCAAATGGACCTGTCAGTCCCCACTTTCGCAGATATTCAGTTCATTCACTCCTCTCCTCCATGAACCTGTTGAACCGATTCACATGATCACGTACAAGCTCCCTGGCCTCTTCGGCCTTCCCTTCCTCAACAGCCCTGACTATCTCACACAGATCACGGTAATTCTCCTTCATGATACTTTCATCCTTTTCGAGGAAGCGGTTATAGTATCGATTGATGTTGTCATGCACCATCTGGAGGACAGATTCATACACCGGGTTTCCGGCAATATGCGCAAGCGCCATATGTATCTGGTTGTCAACCTCAATGAACTCATCCCAGTTTGAAACCCCTTTTTTAAAGTGATGCCTTGCATCGTTCAGCAATCTTTTCAGGAGCTCGACGTCTTCACCCTTTGCCCTTTCAGCAGCAAGACCTGCGACAATTCCCTCAACACCCTCACGAAACTCTGCAAGGTCCCTCAGGGGGATTCTCTGGTAGCGTATCAGCAGTGCAAGGCTCTCACTCACATGCTGTGGGGTAACGGCCTGGACTATTGCTCCTCCGTTCACCCCCGTCTTTATCCTGACAAGCCCCTTCTGCTCGAGGACACGTAGCGCCTCCCGAAGGGTACCCCGGCTTGTTTTGAACATCTCCTTCAGCTCTCTCTCGGGAGGAAGTTTGTCCCCTGCCCTGAGTTTCCCCTGCAGTATCGCCTCCTCGATCTGGTATATAACGTCCTGGAAGATGCGGCTCTGTCTGGCCTGTTTGAACATTGCTCTATGAATTGAATCTTTTACCTGATTTTGTTTTTCGTCATAAAATAT
>CAZPCG010000343.1:0-3236 GCA_964584875.1 uncultured Spirochaetota bacterium | reverse complement strand
AATTGGTGACAGTTTACTTTTTTAAAAGTGTAGAATTGCGGCGTATCATATTCAATCAGGGGTCATTGACCTGGTGGCAACGAGGTCAACTCCTGTGCCCATGATGTTCCTTAAAAGGACATCCCCCCTTTTTACGGGGAGCGGGATTTCGAGCCTGTAAACTTCGTTCAGAAGGTCATCGATGAACTCCTTGGGAAGCGGCCTGTTCGTTTTCAACGGCAGTCTTCGATGTGATGTTGAAGTGGTCCTCGCAGTGGCGGTGACAACCCTCTTAGGAGCAAGGGCCTCCTCTATCCCGTAACTTTCCCCCCTGGCGCACTGGTTCCCTCTTACCTTTATTTCTCCATCTCCTTCCCAGCTCACAAGCAGGTGGCAGCCCAGAGGACAGGATATACAGATCATCCCTTTCTCAGCCATCAGATAATGCTCACCTCAAGCCTGTTTTCATTAAAATCGGAGACTCCTGCAAGCTCCCCTGGTCCGATGGTGAAACCCAGCATTTCAGAAGGCTGGACATGGGCAAGCCTTTTCTGCTTTACGATCTCACCATCGAGCTTTACCACCAGGTCAGCATGATTCTTTACAACGAGGGGGCGAAGGTAGAGTTTGTTCTCCCTGGAGGGTGCATATTTATTCGGTAAAACATATTTCACGTTCGCTCCAGAAAAGACCCTGTACTGCTTATGCTCATAACGGCTCTCGAGGTACTCGATGAGGGATTTTCCGCAGCGCTCCGACTCATCGGTGACCCAGTCCACCAGGTCGTGTACGTGGAGGACGTTTCCGCAGGCAAACACACCTTCGACGGAGGTCATCAAACCAGCATCCACGAACGGTCCTCCCGTTTCGGGATTCAGCAGGACACCGAACTTTTTGGAAAGCTCATTATCCGGAACCAGCCCTACGGAGAGGAGCACGGTGTCGCAGTCCAGCTTGAAGCTCTTTCGGTAATCCGGGACGCCGTTTTCAACCGGTGTGACCTCGACCGCCTCAACCCGGTCCTTTCCGTAGATCATCGACACCACGTGAGAGAGATATAGAGGTATGCCGAAGTCGTTGAGGCACTGCACGATATTCCTGGTCAGCCCTGAAGGGTAGGGCTGTATTTCGATCACCCCCACCACCTCGGCGCCGACCCAGGCCATCCGGCGAGCCATTATGAGGCCGATATCGCCCGAACCTATGATAACCGTCCTCCTCCCAGGGATGTATCCTTCAACGTTGACGAGCCGCTGGGCAAGACCGGCGGTAAAGATCCCTGAAGGTCTTGTGCCCGGTATCCCAATGTTGCCCCTGTTCCGCTCTCTGCACCCCATAGCCAGAACGAGGGCCCTTGTTTTTATCTTTAAAATTCCATGCGGTTTTGAAAATCCATACACCGTTTTTTCCAGGTCGCCTGTGACATCCATCACGGTCGTTTCGAGGAAGACATCGATATTCTTTGCACCTCCTATTCTATCGACAAACACCTCGGCGTACTCGGGTCCCGTCAGGTCCTCCTTGAAATAGTGAAGGCCGAAACCGTTGTGGATGCACTGGTTGAGCACGCCACCGAGCTCGTTTTCTCTCTCTACCACAGCCACCCGCAAGCCCCCAGCTGCGATTTCTGAGGATGCTGCCATTCCTGCAGACCCGCCGCCGACAACAACAGCATCGTAGCGATGTTCTATCATGGTTTTTAACCCTGCCTTCGGGTTATGGTCGAAACCCTGTAACCTCCTATTTCCTGGGGAATAACCCAGCTTCTCCGGCCCCGTTTGGTGATATCCTTTATGGGGATTCCTGTTTCCCTCTGGATGATTTTCAGGATCTTGTAGGTGCAGAAACCACCCTGGCACCTTCCCATCTGGGCGCGGGTGTAGAATTTGATCCCATCGAGGGTAGTATGCCCCCTCCTGATGGCAGATACAATCTCCGCCTCGGAAATGGACTCGCACCGGCAGGCAACCTCCCCGTAGGCAGGGTTTTGCCTGATGAGCTCATCCACCTCGAAGGTTGACAGCTCCCTGAGCCTGGGGACATCGTCGATATAGGGGTTGAAGTTCTTTTTTTCTGTGAGGATCAGACCCGCCTTCTTTAAAAGATCCTTTACATAATCTGCGATGGCCGGTGCGGCAGTCAACCCGGGGGACTGGATTCCGGCAGCCTGAATGAGCCGCGGCTGCTTCGCCGAGATATCGATGTAAAAATCGTCGCCCTCTACAGTTGGCCTCAGCCCGGCAAATGAGGTAATTATATCCCTCTCGGAAATCGCAGGCACCAGCCTCCGGGCAGCGCTGAATATCGTATCGAAATCGCCCCTTGTCGTGGATGCATCCTCCTTGTCCTCCTGCACTATGGCCGTGGGCCCGACCATGCAGGTTCCCTCAACAGTCGGTATCACCAGTACCCCTTTTGAGAGGCTTGTCGGAACGGGAAAGACTACCTTTCCGGTAAGCCCCCTGGCATTCCTGTCGAGCAGGAACTCCTCTCCTTTCCTGGGAACGATCCTGAACTCTTCACCCCCAAAGAGAGAGGAAACCTCGTCGGCGTAGAGACCCGCACCATTCACCACGTAGCGGGCAGCGATGCTTGACCCTTCTCTTGAATAAATGATAAAATAGTTACCTTTCCAATCTGCCCTGTACACCTCGAAGTTAGTTTTCAGCTCCACCCCGTTTTTCTGGGCGGATTCAATGAGGGAGAAGACGAATCGGTAAGGTTCAATAACCCCCCCTCCCGGGGCGTGGAGCCCCCCAACCACGTCCGGGTTCAGCCTGGGCTCCAGAGCGAGCACCCTGTCCCGGTTGCAGAGCTCTATGCCTGTGACCTTGTTCTCCACTCCCTGCATGTAGAGTTTTTCAACGGCCTTCATCTCCTCGACGGAGAATGCGACAACCAGTATGCCGCAGCGCTTGAAGGGGAAGTGGAGCTCTTTCTGGAGGCTGTCAAACATCGTGTTTCCCAAAACTTCCAGCTTCGCCTTAAGTGTGGATGGATGGTGGTGAAATCCTCCATGGATAATTCCCGAATTGGCCTTTGAAACGCCGAAGGATACGTCACACTCTTTTTCAATGAGGACAACCCTGAGGTCGTAGGAAGACAGTTTTCTGGCGATCGAGGCGCCGGTAACCCCTGCCCCGATAATTGCCACGTCGTAGAGCTCATCTTTCATATTTTGCTACACCCGGTCAAATGTCCGGTAAAACCAATTTCTTATTTTTGCATGTCATTGCGAGCCCCGATTTCAATCGGGG
>CAZPCG010000342.1:0-3252 GCA_964584875.1 uncultured Spirochaetota bacterium | reverse complement strand
TACCGGTCATCAATGCAGGGGACGGTGCAAACCAGCACCCAACCCAGACCTTCCTCGACCTGTTTACCATGAATGAGTTCTTCCCCGACCTCTCTGCGGTGAAGGTCGGCTTCCTCGGCGATTTAAAATACGGGAGAACGGTGCATTCACTTGCCCACGCGCTATCACTCTTTAAGGCAAAGCTCTGGTTCATATCACCCGAGATTTTAAGGATGCCTGATTTCCTGCTCACTGAGATAGAGGAGAACGGCTCTGAAACGAGGGAGATAGGTGGCATCGATGATATCGATGAAAGCATTGACATTCTCTATGTTACAAGGATACAGAAGGAGCGGTTTGGTGACATGCAGGAGTATGAGAGGGTTGCAGGCTGCTACCGCATAACGCTTAAATCTGTGCAGACGCTGGGTGAACATATCAAGATAATGCACCCGCTCCCCCGTGTGGATGAGATAGCACTCGAGGTTGACGGGCTTGAAAATGCAATCTACTTCAGGCAGGCCCACAACGGTATACCGGTGCGGCAGGCAGTCCTGGGGCTCGTAACAGGGGTGATTAAATAGGGAGGGGCCCTCCATTTTTGAAAAGAGGGTAATACACATGAAAACCTACAAGGTATATGCCATCAACGATGGAACGGTCATTGACCATATCCCGTGCATGAAGGCATTAAAGGTCATTGACATACTCGGACTTGAAAATCAGGGGATACTCACAATCGGCATTAACTTTTCGAGCCAGAAACTGGGAAAGAAAGACATCATCAAGATCGAAAACAAGTATCTAAAAAAAGAAGAGACCGATAGGATATCTCTTATAGCCCCGCAGGCCACCATCAACATCATCAAGGATGGTAAGCTCAGGGAAAAGAGGAAGATAGAAATACCCGGTGAGTACCTGAACATTGTGAAGTGTCTCAATCCCAACTGTATTACCTCGAAAACCGGTGTGCAGACGCGGTTCAAGATAGTAAGAAAAGATCCCCTTATACTTCGCTGTCACTACTGTGAACGCATCGTCAGATCGACCGATGTGGAAATGCTATGAGCGGTTCCATCGAGTTTTTAAAGGTGCGGCTGAAGAGCAGGTCCGTTCTTGCATCCGGCATACTCGGGGTGACACTGGCCTCACTGAAGAGGGTGTTCAGCGAGGGGGCGGGAATAGTCACGACGAAGTCAGTGGGGCCGGAACGGAGGGAGGGCCACCATGCGCCTGTTGTATTTGACTGGGGCAGCGGTTTGATCAATGCGGTGGGTCTATCCAATCCCGGTATTAACCATTTCATTGAAAACTACGATAATGACTGCGTTGACTTTCCCCTCATCATCTCAATATTCGGCGCAGAGGAGGGGGATTTCCCCGTCCTTGCACAGAAACTGAAGCCTCTCAGGTTCTCCTTCGTCGAACTGAACCTGTCATGCCCGAACGTCCTCGATGAGTACGGAACTCCCTTTTCATTTTCTCCAGAAATGACCTATCGCATTACAAGGGGCGTGAAGGATGCGCTGGACCGCCCGCTGATCGTGAAGCTGAGCCCTAACACCCCCCTCCTCCTCAGGGTCGCCCATTCGGCGCAGGTGGCCGGTGCGGATGCCCTGTGCATCATGAATACCCTGGGTCCTGGAATGGTTATAAACGTCAATACGGCGTCCCCCGTGCTCGGCAACAAAACAGGAGGGCTCTCAGGTGAAGCTATTCTGCCCGTTACCGTGAGGAACGTCTACGAGGTTTCAGAGGAGATTTCCATTCCCATTGTTGGCATGGGAGGCATTGGGAGCGCCGATGCAGCGCTGCAGGTGCTCATGGCGGGGGCAAGCCTGTATGGCATCGGGAGCGCCGTGTATACGAAGGGGCTTGGGATTTTCAGAAAGATCGATGATGGGATCAGGGACTTCATGGAAAGAAACGGCATTGAAGACTCAGGGGAGATCGTGGGACTGGCGCACAGGAAGAAACCTCATGCCTTCTACCACTTCCATGGCCGAGCCATTGCAGCGGATAATTCTGCGCTTTCAGGTGCTTCCTTCTCCGTTGTGCCGGTCCATGCGATCGAATGGGTAAAAAACAGCATGGTTAAAACAATTCTGTTTCGTGCGCAAGATCTTTTTGAAGGAAGGGAGGAGCATCGAAACCTCGATTCCTCCGGGGAACCCCGGAGTGGAGGAAGCTCACCGTCCCCAGGCCAGTTCTACATGCTGTGGATTCCCGGACATGACCAGAAACCCTACTCTGTCTCATACTACGATGGGGAGTGCCTCGGGTTTTCCATAATCGAGAGGGGGAGCTTCTCCTCGGCGCTTTTTTCACTGGAGCGGGGCCAACCAATCGGGCTTCTCGGTCCCCTCGGGAGGAGCTTTCACCTCTACTCCGATAATTACCTGTTGGTTGGTGGCGGCATAGGGAGCGCTCCCCTTGTATTTGCTGCACTCCAGCTGATGAAGCTGGGAAAAAAGTTCCGCTTCTTTGCGGGAGGAAAAACCGCTGCTTCGGTGAACTGGATAAAGCCGCTGCTTGAGCGTGGCGGGCTCAAGAGGGCAAAAGTGACCTTCTGCACCGAGGATGGGTCAATGGGCCTTGCGGGGATGCTGACCGAGCACCTTGAATACACCGCACGGGATTACCAGCCCGGGCAGGCCCTCCTCTGCGGGCCCGAGGTTTTCATAAAGAGGGCCATTGCCATTTTAATAAAGAGGGGGATTCAGGGCGAGGCAAGCATCGAGAGGATGATGAAGTGCGGCACAGGGATTTGCGGAAGCTGCTGCATCGACCCCACGGGGGAGAGGGTATGCGTTGAAGGCCCGGTATTTCCCTTCGACTACCTTGAAAGGCTTTCAGAGTTTGGAAACTACAAGAGGGACTCTAGCGGCTCTACAGTCCAGGTTGAATAGATGCTTCTCTTTAGAAAGGTAAAAATCCCCCATGGAGACTCCTGGCGCACGGTGGACGTTGCGATTCAGAAAGGCCTTTATCTGGATATTCAGAAATCCGGCACTGTGCAGGCTCCCCGGGGTGCAAGAATCATCGAGGGTGAGGGCAGCTTCCTTATCCCGGCACCCATCGACCCTCATGTACATGTTCGTGAGCCGGGCGACGATTACAAGGAGGACTGGTCCACCTGTTCGAAAGCCGCCCTGAGAGGCGGAATAGGGACGATATTCGACATGCCCAACAACAGGGTCCCCATTACGGATTGCAGGACCCTCATGGAAAAGAGGGGCATAGCTTTGAAGAAGAGTTATGCGAGCTTCGGGC
>CAZPCG010000341.1:0-3256 GCA_964584875.1 uncultured Spirochaetota bacterium | reverse complement strand
CGGGCCTGAGCTGATGATCCCCGGCAGTGTTATTACATTGAAGAACGTCGATGACACGAAGTTCTGGGGGAATCAGGTTACCAGGTAGGTAAAAACGCATAGTGCTTAACAGGGGGCTGTGGCAGTTACAAAGCCAGCCCCCTTTAGTTTATCTTTCGCATTTTAACAAAATGCGCATTGAGGGCAGAACACGCATGTTAATCCTTGAAAGCCGTGAGGGGACGTATGCTTCGTGTTGGAAAGAAAGATGTTTTGCGATTGGTACTCAATAATGTCGTGTGGCTCATACTGGCACTGGTAATTCTTGCCTTTTCTGCTGGTGTTCGAGGATTTGCCCAGTGGGGCATATACCGGAACATCATGTACCATGCCGTGTTTGTAGGCATTCTTGCCATAGGGGAAGCCCTCTGCATCATATCCAGGGAGCTTGACCTCTCCATTGAATCGGTGTTAGGTCTGTCCACCGTTGTCACCGCCTATCTAACAGGAACGAGCTCCGATGCATCGGGTCTCCTCCTCAATGGATTTCTCACCCTCGGGATAGTGCTTTTCATGGGGTCCATGATCGGGCTTTTCAATGCCTTTCTCATCGTAAGGCTCAACATAAGCTCTTTCATCATTACCCTATCAAGTTACCTTATATTCCGCGCCGTCGGGCTGGTCATTACGAAGGGACACGGGATAGTCCGCCTCAGGCAGGAGGTCGTCGCCGTTGCCCGAATCAATGTTGGACCAGTTCCTCTCCTTGTCATCATCATGGTTGGAATGTACGCTCTTTTCTACGTCATCCTCACCCGAACGCAGTTCGGCAGGCACGTGTACCTTGTTGGGGACAGCAGGGAGGCAAGCTTCAATGCAGGGATACGGGTTGGGAGGGTCCTATTTGGAGCATTCATCCTGAGCGGCCTGCTTTCTGCGCTTGCGGGCTGGCTCCTTGCAGCACGTACGAACGGTTCTTCACCGGGCATCGGTGTAGGAATGCTGTTTGAGGCATTCGCTGCGGTGGTTATTGGGGGAGTAAGCCTCCAGGGCGGAGTGGGTAACCTGACGGGTGTTTTCGCTGGTGCCATCCTCCTCAGCGCCATCTCGACTGCGATTTCCATACTCGGCATGAATCCATTCTACATGAACATCATTCGAGGCGGTTTTATCATCATGGCCGTGCTGGTAGACGCTCTCATCAGCCGAATTCGCCCACTTTTAATGTAGGTTTGACGGAATGGTGAAAATCAAAAACAGGTTTATTTTTTATGAAAGATGAAAATACTCTTTTCCCCGCATGGCCTGTGTGGGATGAGGAGGATGTCCAGGCTGTTGCGTCTGTCGTCAGGTCCGGAAACTGGTGGTGCGGGTCGCCTGGCGAACAGGCAGGTAAAAACGTATGGGAGTTTCAGAAGGAGTTTGCCCTGTTACAGGAGGCCGGGCACTGTATCGCTGTTTCCAACGGTACCGTGGCGCTTGAAACAGTTCTGCTTGCCCTGGGAGTGGGGATGGATGATGAGGTTATCCTGTCGGACTATACCTTTGTGGCTTCCGCAAGCGCCGTGGTGGCGGTGAATGCCGTTCCGGTGTTTTGCGACATCAACCCTGAAACCCTGGTAATGGATGTAGACCGGGCAGAATCCCTAATAACTCCCCTCACGAAGGCGCTCATTGCCGTGCATCTTGGTGGAAATCCTGTGGAGATGGACAGGCTTTCCAGATTAGCCTCGGAGCGCAACCTTCGCGTAATCGAAGACTGCGCCCATGCGCAGGGGTCGCGATTCAAGAGCAGGAGGGTAGGAAACTGGGGTGATGCGGGAACGTTCAGCTTCCAGGCATCGAAGGTACTGACTGCAGGAGAGGGTGGAGCAATCATCTGCAACGACGCCCGACTTGCCGAAAGGGTCTACAGTATTTCGGACTGCGGCCGCAGGAAGGGGGAGTATTTCTACGCACACTATGAATATGGGACGAATTACCGGATGACGGAATTCTCTGCCGCTGTTCTGAGAACACAGCTTAAAAGGTTTCCCGCTCAGCACAGGCGCAGGAACGAGAACGCCCGGTACCTCTATCAAGCACTTAACGAAGTTGATGGAATTTCGGTCATGGAGCCAACCTGTGGCACCGATGAGCTCGGCTACTATATCTATCCTTTTCTCTTTGACCCTGCGAAGTTCGGTGGCATAACAAAGGCTGATTTTACTCAGGGGCTCCATGAGGCTGGAATCCCAACCGATGACTGCTACCCTCCGCTGCATACCCTCGCCTGCTTCAGGGACGCCAGGCTCCTGAAGGGAATAGATTATTCAAAGGCAAACTGGGGTGGGGAAAGATCGGATAACAGCAATTTCCCGGTTGTGACCTGGGTGTATGCGCGTTCAGTGCAGCTTCCGCACTACGTGCTACTTGCGGAGAGAGAGAGGCTTGATTACATCGTAAAGATAATAGAGAGCTTTAAATAGGCATTTTGACGCTACCGGAAGCTTTAGAGTGCCATGAAGGGGTGTTATTGAAAAACTGCAAGGTGAATCAAGGAGGCCATTGAAATGTTCGAGCACAACCTTTCACCTGTTATCGTCACCCTCGGGCCTTTTTCGATCAGGTACTACAGTCTCCTGTTTCTCTGTGCCTTTTTGCTGGGCCTCTACCTCATAAGAAGGATCTTTGAGGCGAAGGGAATAGATACAAATCTCATTCAGCCGCTTTTTATAACTGTTTTCATATGCGTGGTGGTCGGCGCGAGGCTCGGACATGTCCTCTTCTACAGGCCGCGCTATTTTTTCAGGCACCCCCTTGAGATCTTCATGATATGGAGAGGTGGGCTTGCAAGCCACGGGGCCGCCATTGCCATTCTAATAGGGATATTACTCTTCGCAAGAAGACACAATCTCACCTTCTATCAGATTGCAGATTCACTGTCCATCCCGGTTGCGATCGGAACGAGCTTCATCAGGCTCGGGAATTTCTTCAACTCTGAAATCGCAGGAAGGGTCACTACAGTGCCCTGGGCAGTGAAGTTCCTCCTCTACCCCGAGCCTGGAGGAGGGGCGCCGCAGTACCGCCACCCCTCCCAGCTTTACGAGATTTGTATCGGGATTATCGTTTTCGTTACCATGTGGGTGCTGTTCAAAAAGAACAGGGAAAGGCTCCAGGATGGCTTTTTGTTTTACCTTCTCCTCTTCATGTACTTCTCACTCCGCTTCCTCGTTGAGTTCGTGAAGGAATACCCCTTTATCATAAGGGGTATTCCACTGACAACGGGGCAGTATCT
>CAZPCG010000340.1:0-3257 GCA_964584875.1 uncultured Spirochaetota bacterium | reverse complement strand
TATCCCGGAGAGATTGGCCGATGAAATGATCGACAGGTTGATCCCTCCGCTGAGCATTGTGATCATCATGGCAAGGGACAATAATCCAAGCTCTGGCATCTGAAACGCCATGGACTGGAAATTGCTGAGCTTCATAAACTTTGCTGGATTGATACCGGACATGATCAGGAGCACAGTAACCATGATGATGAGCAGGATGAAAATCTCGTAATGTCTCTTGTACAACCCGGACCTCCCTTGCTATTCTATGTCGATAACTGCCCTCTGCCTCTGCTTTATCTTGAGCTGATGGGCGCTCATGCCCACGCTCACCATGATGATGAGCCCGATGAATACGTTGTACCAGAGGGAGGAGACCCTCATGAGGGTGATCCCGTTGCTCATGAGGGCAACGAGGGTCACGCCAAATATGGTGCCAAGGAGTGACCCGGCTCCCCCGGCGAGGTTTGCCCCACCGAGGACCACGGCGGCGATGACGTCGAGCTCTTTTCCAACGATTGCATTTGGAGCAACGTTCATCACGAGAAGGGCGTGAACAACCGCCGCAATGCCTGAGAGAAAGCCCATGAAGCAGTACACAAAAAACTGCAGCCGGAGTATGTTCAATCCCACTCTCTGCGCCGATACTCTGTTTCCCCCCATAGCATATATGCTTCTTCCAAGGGTGGTGTATCGGAGAATAAAAAATGCGATAAGCATGACGAAGATCCAGATAAGGGTGACTATCGAAAGGCCGTACCCCATGCCTTCCCTGTTCACGAGCTTGATCACCTCTATGACAGAGAAGTCCCGGAACCAGCCGGGGAGTGAGTAAATCCACCTGCCGCCCGAAAAGAAGGAGAGCAGCCCATAGTAGATGTTCAGCGTCGCGATGGTGGTTATTATTGTGGGAATTCGCAGGAAGTGTATGAGTGTTGCATTGAATGCACCCAGGGCTGCTCCAACGATTATTGCTATGAGGAAGGCAATGAGAATATTACCCTTCAAGTTTATGATGTAGATGGCCATTATATATTCTGCAACCGAGGTCATTGCAGTAAAGGAAATGTCTATGCCGCCTGAGATAAGGACGATGAGCACGCCAACCGCAAGAATACCCAGGAAGGAATAGCTCTTTAGAAGGTCAAAGAGGTTCTCGAGGGTCAAAAACTGCCTGTTGATGCTTGTAATCGCTATCGATAGAACGATTATGACAATCAGGACGTAGAACTCGTGGTATCGTAGAAACCGTCTCATTCCTGATAATCCGCCCATTGCAATATCTATCCTGCGTTCACCAGCTTCTGCAGCTCTTCCTCTCCTGTTCTTGACGCTTCGAACTCCCCCACTATCCTTCCTTTCCGCATCAGAAGGATGCGGTTGCAGTTAGGTATGACCTCGGGAACTTCGTCCGAGATGATGATGATCCCGATTCCACTCTTTGCAAGGGACCGGATGATTTCGTGAATGGCTCTCTTTGCTGCAACATCAATTCCGATTGTGGGACCGTCTAAAATCAGTATTTTCGGCTTCGTTGCGATCCACTTGGCAAGCACGACGCGTTGCTGGTTTCCGCCAGATAGCGTGCTCACAGGAGAATCAATGGAGGGGATCCTGATATCAAGTTCAGAAACGCCTTTGCGGGATGCCTCATCCACGCGCTTCCTTTCGATGAGCTTGAACCTGCCCAGCAGTCTGTCTATGATGGTAAGCACGATATTTCTGTTGATTGACTGCTCCATGATGAGCCCCTGCATAAGCCTGTTTTCCGGCAGATAGCCGATACCGAGCTGTATCGCATCCTGAACAGAGTCGATTCTTACTTTTTTGCCTTCCAGGTAGATTTCTCCAGAATCGGGCGAGTTCATGCCGAAGAGCGAAAGGGCAAGCTCCGTTCTGCCTGAACCCAGGAGCCCGGTAATACCGAGAATTTCACCGTGATATAGTTTGAAGCTGACATCCTTGAAGTTGTGCTCTTTTGTGAGATTTCTTACTTCAAGTAGAGCTTCTCCAAGAGTCACGAGGGCCGAGAACTGGGAGTATTCAATCTTTTTCCCTGTCATTAGTACCGTGAGCTTCTCGCTGTCCAGCTCCTCTCGCCTGAAAGTGCCTATTTTCTTTCCGTCTCTGAGGACTGTAACGCTCTCAGCAATCTCGAATATCTCATTGAGCTTATGGCTTACAAAGAGTGTGGCTATTCCAGTCTTCTGAAGGTCCTTTATCACTGAGAAAAGGGAATCAACCTCCTTTCTGGTAAGGGAGGATGTGGGTTCGTCCATGATGAGGAGGCGCACATCGCTTGTAAGCGCCCTGCAGATGGCAACGAGCTGCTGGTCTGCAACCGAGAGGTTCCCGACTTTCTCTTCCATTTGTAGTTTTACTTTTATCCTGCCCATCGCTTCTTCCGATATATGCCGTATCCTGTTCCAGTTAAAGAGCTTGCTCCCTCTCTCGATTATCTGGCTTATTGCGATGTTCTCTGCAACCGTCATATTAGGGAAGAGGGACAGATCCTGATAGATGACTTCTATCCCTTTGCGTATCCTGTCGATGGACTGGAAGCTTGCGATGCGCTCCCCTTCGATATATATTTCGGACCCATCGTCAGGCTGCTCAACACCAGAAATGATCTTTATAAGGGTGGATTTTCCCGACCCATTTTCTCCAACAAGGCAGTGGATCTCACCCCTTTTGATGGAGAAATCAACCGAGTCCAGGGCCTGCACTCCGGTAAACCTCTTGCTGATATTTTTCATGAGGAGGAACTCTTCTGCCATGAAAAAACCTCTACTCTTTGAAAGTTCTCAGTATCTTACCTTACATTGAACTTGCCAGTTTGTAAAGCAGTATGACACTCAGTTTCTGAGAAGTCGTGATAAAATAAAGCCTCTCCTGGAGGTTTTCACCTCATCCAGGAGAGGCACACTTTGCAACAACATTGTGTAGCCGTTTTAGAAGGGGAACTGATCCACATTCTCAGCAGTGAAGGAGGCCATGGCATCGAATATGATGGTCTTCCCCTCGATTTTGAAGGGTTTCCCCACCGCCATAAACTCCGTGTCGGTCGTTATCTTCTCGCCCTTGAGAAGCTTATATGCGAGATCAACTATGACCTTTCCCGAATCGATGGGATTCCAGAGGGTTCCGAACTTCAGGGAGCCGTCCTTCAGGTACGGAGCCGCATGGCTCGGGATGACTGTACCTATTACCACAAGCTTGTCTGCAAGCCCTTTCTCCTTTACCGCCTGGGCGGCTCCTGGAGGTCCAAGACTCCCGTA
>CAZPCG010000339.1:0-3258 GCA_964584875.1 uncultured Spirochaetota bacterium | reverse complement strand
TACGATATGGACCGAGATCCAGGCGGGATCGTACGTATTCATGGATACATCATACGATGAGCTTGAGCTCGGTTTCAAGAATTCCCTCACGGTGTACGCCGAGGTCATCCACAAGAGGAGCGGGGTTGCCATTACCGATGCCGGGATGAAGGCGTGCTCAACCGACCACGGCATGCCGCGCATCAAGGATTATCCGCACCTCACCCTGCAGCTCCATGAGGAGCATGGCCTGATAGCAGACCAGAAGGACGAGCTGAAGTACCTGCAAAAAGTCGAATACATTCCAGGCCACTGCTGTACGACCGTGAACCTCTACGACCGGTACCACTGCGTAAGAAACGGGCTCCTTGAGGCGGTCTGGCCCATTACAGGGCGGGGCAGGTGCAGGTAGTGGGGTTTTTGAATTCCGGCGGTGCCGTTTGGGTGAAGGTTTTATGAATGAAGTTTTCGATATTTAAAAGCCCATTTCAATAATCTTAGGTCGCTGAATCAAGCAGGAAGGATAACAACTATGATTATCGACGTACACGTTCATCTCGGGATGGATTACACATTCGATGAAGAGTTTCCAAAAAAATTGCTCATTGAGAAGATGGAGAGGTACAACGTTGATGCGCAGATCGTTCAGCCTGGGACCTGTTTCGACCTCGACACTGTAAAAACACAGCACAACGCAATAGCCGAGCTGTGCAGGGAGCATCCGGGAAGGTTTTTTGGCATGGCAAATCCAGGGCCCCACCTTGCGGGGAGCGCCTATGAGGACGAAATTACCCGCTGTGTAAAAGAGCTTGGGTTTGTTGCCATCAAACTGCATCCCCTTGCCTCCGGGGTGGACCCTGCATCGAAGGCGGGCAGGAGGGCCTTCGATGCTGCACGAAAACACACGGTACCCCTTATGGTGCACACGGGTTCAGGGGTTCCCTTTGCAGATCCGGTTCGATTGATTGACCTGGCAAAGGAGTACGAGGATGTAAAGATCATCATGGCGCACTGCGGCATGCTCGTGTTTGCCGGAAATGCAGCTCAGGTTTTTGCCTCATGCAAAAATGTGTACGGTGATACATCCTGGGTCCCCGGCTTTCTTCTTAAAGAGTGGATCAGAACCTACGGTCCCCGGCTCATGCTCGCTTCAGACCTTGCCGAAAACATGGGAACGGAGCTTGCGAAGATAAAAACCTACGGATTCACCCAGGAGGAGCAGGAGCTCATACTGGGGAAAACGGCTCTCGAGGTATTTAACCTGAAGGACCGGGTGGTAAATGCATCCTGACTCGAATAAAGCGGGGTATGCCTCGATTCATCGACTTTTTTCTTTTCATAATCTGCTTTCCATGATACTGGGTGCAGGGGGTTGTCGGAAAAACAATCATGCTTAAAAAACCTCTCATTTCGTTTATGTTTTTTTCTACAACCATTTCAATCCTACCTTCATAGGGAATCAGTATAACTTTTTCACCAGGCTTCAGGTTCAATCGATCAGCCTTCATGTACTCGCCTTCCACTGCAGCAGAATCCCTCTTTCGGTGGATTACCCTACAGCATTGAGAGTTCATGATAACTATTTTTAAATAATGGATACAGGCTCCGGTAGAAGCTGAAGTATCTGTCGTAAAGCTTCACAAGCTCTTCATCTGGTTCAACTGTGTTTTTTGTTCTGACGAGCCTGGCACAAGCCTCCTGAACAGTTTCAAATACCCTTGCGCCTACACCCCCAAGTATGGCTGCCCCGTATGCAGCTCCTCCCTCATCGGTAGTGGTTTCCACGATCGGATGGCCGCTCGTGTTAACCTGTATCGATATCCAGAGCTTTGACCTGGCGCCCCCTCCGGTTGCCCGAATTTCCCTCGGTACTATACCGAGTTCCTTCGTTACCTCAAGACAGTCCCGGAAGCTGTAGGCCACACCCTCAAGAACTGCCCTCAGAGCGTGAGATTTCGTATGACCGGAATGAAACCCGAAAAACACACCCTTTGCTTCGGGGTCTGTATGGGGGTGACGCTCGCCGACGAGGTAGGGGAGAAAGATGAGCCTGTCACTTCCAGGTGGAACTTGCAATGCCTTCTCCTCTATTATACTGTAAACACTTATCCCGCGCTCCTCAGCTTCACGTCTTTCCCAGTTTAAGAACTGCTCCTCAAACCACCTCAGTGAACCTGCAGCGGAGTTGATGCAGGAAAGCAGGCACCAGGTACCCGGAACGGCGTGGCAGAAGCTGTCTATCCTTCCCTGCTCGTCGACCAGCACCTGGTTCGTTGCCGCATACACCACGCCCGATGTTCCGATTGAATATGAGATTAGCCCTTCTTCGACAATACCGTTTCCGATGGCTGCAGCGGCCTGATCTCCCCCTCCGCCTGCAACAGGAATACCAGTCTTCAACCCTGTCTCCTCTGCAGCCTGCTTTGTAACCACACCCGTAACCTCGGGTGACTCCACAACATCGGGAAGTATCCCCCTGTCTACTTCCAGCACCTGGAGAAGCTCAGGCGACCATCTTCTCTTCCGAACATCGAGAAACAGCGTGCCCGAAGCATCGGTAACATCTGTAGCAAACTCTCCGGTCAGCTTCAATCGAACGTAGTCTTTTGGAAGCATCATCTTATAGACCTTCTCATAAACCTCAGGCTCATGTTCACGGACCCAGAGGAGCTTGCAGGCGGTGAAGTAGGGCGCACCGCGCGTTGCTGCCAGGCGCAGCAGGGTGCGGATGCCTGCCTTCTCCACGATGTATGCCCCCTGTTGGGCAGTTCTCTGATCGTTCCACATGATGCATGGTCTGAGGACCCTGAGTTCTCTGTCAACGAGAACAAGGCCGTGGTACTGGCCCGACAGGCCTATGCCTGCAACCCTGGAGGGATCGATGCCCGAGCTTTTAAGCATTTGCTGTATAGATAGCACGGCTGCATTCCACCAGTCCTCCGGGTTCTGCTCAAACCAGTTCGTCCGGGGGGAGTAAACGGGGTATGAATTGGTCGCTTCCGCAACGGTTTCACCGGATTGGGAGATCAGTACTGCCTTAACCCCTGTAGTTCCTACGTCGATTCCCATGAGGTACATTGTAATGCTCCCGGTGAATGGTTACTGTTTAATCTCTTTCAACTCTGAACCCTATGATACATGTAATCGAATGTGGAATCAAAGGGAATTATCATGCAGTTTTTAGTGACTGGCTGGGAACATAAGGATTTTTTAAGGAAATGGCAAATCTTAATGAAAACTTTATTTTATGTAAATTTTACAGATTAAAACACTAAATTA